>NZ_JACJSE010000054.1 GCF_014698045.1 Aulosira sp. FACHB-615 | reverse complement strand
GTCTATTTTTCCTCATATAGTTGTGTATCTACTTTTACTTGACGTTGAACGGCTAACTCCCCTTGCACGTAGTTGTGGTTTTGACATTCATATTTCCAGGTGCAAGATGTGAGCTATGAGTTCATAAGATTCAGCTAATCGAAATAGAGCTTCTCTTTCTAATGAAATGTTTTCAACTTTTTTCGCTAAATATAAACTTTGTTCATAATAGTCAATAGCTATTAAATTTTTTCCTGAAATAGAGTAAGCATCTGCTAGATTTTGTAAGGTTATCGCCTCATAACTTTGGTCTTTAATTTCTCGATAGATATTGAGAGCCTCTTGAAAAGAATGAATTGCTTCTTCAAATTTACCTTGTTCTAGTTGCTGATTACCTTGTTCTACTAAGCTTGATGCTTTTACTTGTGGATCATTTGGTATTTGTGCTAATACTTGAGTGCTAGGAAGTACTGCTTCAATATCAATTAAACATATTGAAATAGTAGACATAACACTAATTATGGTAATTAAAATAAATTTGTATAAGTACATTTATATAAGTAAAATATAAATTTACAAAACTCAATACATGGCTGAGACAGGGCGAACGCATCTAAATTATACTTGACCACCACTGAGGTTAAAAAGCAACGAAAAAATCACCATTTCTCGTTTGACTTGTTTTCCCACCCTCAAAGCGATCGCTAAAATCTTTGTCAAGAAGCTAACGTTAATGAGATTATTTTTGAGCCTATTGAGAATAGAATATTCTTGTTGACAAGATGCGGCCGCCCTGATGGCTGAGACATCTTAGAATTAGCAGACAAAGTGCTGGCATCTCAGCATTTATTATGAAGTACTTTCAACTTAATCACCATGATAGTTATCCTGAAGTTTATCAACAAGAATCTCTGACAGTATCTTTAACACAGTCAATATTGCAGCACCAGCTCATAATTTTTGTGCAAAAGTCCGTAAAAGGCTATCTCAAAGCCTTTTCAATGCGGCGGTCAGGTATGAGCCACATAATTGCAACCAAAACATACAATGCACAGCCAAACCATGCTTTTACGAAAGCTAATGGAATTGCCGCCGCATAAATCAACACCGATATTTTGCCCTTAAAGTCTCGACCAACAGCCAGAGCCAGCATTGAGTCTCGACCGTGATGAGAAATTAAGGTACGACTCAGAATAAAATAAGCGATCGCCGCCATCAATAGAACCACACCATAAATCACAGCGTCTAAATATCCTGAATTTTTTTGCCCATCAAGTAATCACGGTTGGCTGTTCTCTACCTGTGAAGGTGCGAATTTGAGCAATTTCATCGGCGATCGCAATTAAATCTGCTAGTGCTTGTTGCGGATCGATGTTTTGTTTAGCAGTATCGGGTTCGTAAGATTCTAGATAAACTCGCAAAGTTGCACCGTGAGTACCCGTACCAGATAGTCGGAAAACAATGCGAGAGCCGTCAGTAAAGCCGATGCGAATGCCTTGTTTTTGACTAATGCTGCCATCAACTGGGTCGGTGTAGCTAAAGTCATCACTATACTCAACTTCATACTTCCCAAATCTTTTTCCTTTCAGGTTTGGGATTTGCGATCGCAGTTGTTCTACTAAGGTGTTGGCTCCCTCGGCATCTACTTCTTCATAATCATGACGAGAATAATAGTTGCGTCCGTAGGTTTGCCAGTGTTCGCGAACAATCTCTTCTACAGATTGTTGTCTGACTGCCAGAATATTCAGCCAGAATAACACTGCCCATAGCCCGTCCTTTTCTCGAATATGATTGGAGCCAGTGCCAAAGCTTTCTTCTCCACAGAGAGTCGCTTTATCTGCATCTAATAAATTGCCAAAGAACTTCCAACCAGTGGGTGTTTCGTAGCAGTCAATTCCCAGCCTTGCTGCTACTCGATCTACTGCCTGACTTGTAGGCATAGACCGTGCTACTCCTGTTATACCTGCCTGATATCCTGGAACTAGCTTCGCATTGGCAGCTAAAATTGCTAGGCTATCGCTGGGGGTAACGAAAAATCTCCGCCCTAAAATCATATTGCGATCACCATCGCCATCGGAAGCTGCTCCAAAGTCTGGGGCATTTTCTCCATAAAGGATATCGACTAATTCGTGGGCATACACCAAATTTGGATCGGGATGTCCGCCGCCAAAGTCCTCCAAAGGTACACTGTTTCGCACACTTCCCGACAGTGCGCCTAAGCGATGCTCAAACAAGGCATGGGCATAGGGGCCAGTCACCGCATGAAGTGAATCTATGCACAGTCGGAAGTTACCAGAAGTTAAAAGTTGACGAATGCGATCAAAATCAAACAAAGACTCCATTAACTTTTCATAATCCTGCACGGAATCGATGACTTCGACAACCATTGCTCCCAGATGAGATTCACCCAAGGTATCTAAATCTACATCTGGCGCATCCAAGATTTGGTATTTGTCAATTACTTTGCTGCGGGCGTAGATATCTTCTGTTACTTTTTCTGGAGCAGGCCCACCGTTACTGATATTGTATTTAACACCAAAATCACCTTTTGGGCCACCGGGATTATGGCTGGCCGACAGAATAATGCCCCCAAGAGTCTTATACTTGCGAATGATGCAGGAAACGGCAGGAGTTGACAAAATTCCTCCCTGTCCGACCTTAACTCTACCTACACCGTTAGCCGCAGCCATTTTTAGGATAGTTTGAATAGCTTGGCGATTGTAATAACGACCATCACCACCTAAAACTAATGTCTGCCCTTGTAAGTCTCCTACCGTATCAAAAATAGATTGGATGAAGTTTTCTAAGTAGTGGGGTTGTTGAAAAATACTTACTGCTTTCCGCACCCCAGAGGTGCCGGGCTTTTGATCGGCAAAGGGGGTCGTAGAAATTGTCTGGATATTCGTTGAGATGTCTAAGGAACTCATTTTTTCTTTCCCCGAAAGGTAGAATGCTCAAATATTTAGTATAGAAAATTACAATCTACGCCCAAATTCCTTTAATTCTGTGCCACTCTCAGATAAAACTGTGTAGCGACAAACTGAGTATCTCTCCTTGTTGGATCTATGTTTTCGACTACCTTTGTTGTACCTACAGCAATCAAACCTTGACCAAAAATTTCACTTGCTGCTGCGTCAAGTTGTTTTTGTGTTGCACCCGTTTGACTCAAATCGATTGACGAAACTTGAGAAATATAAGGCTTGTTTAGAACCAGCTGATCTGTAGAGAAGCAAGGAGTTGTGATACAGCGAATACCATTGTCTTTTAGTCCCGCAAAAGTACCTTTCGCCGGATTATTTGTAGCGGCTATGAATGCTTCTTTGACTTGCAAATTCCCAAACTCACCTAATCCAGGAAATGTCACTGGAACGATGTTACCTCTGAGGAGCAAACGACTACCATCATCATTTTGGATTTTTGCCAATTGGGAAGGTGATACTTTCAAAGAATTCCAATCAATTGCCGATACATAGCATTCGGAGCGAAAAACACCATCGACGCAAGGAGTAGCCTTTAAATTGACTTGTTTGATGAAATATCCACCGCAGATTGGAGAAGCGCATCTGCGGAAATCTCTTCGTACCGTGTAATATCCCCACTGGGGAAACTCTTGGTTTGTGACAGTGACGGCAACAGAATCCGTAGTCTCTGGAGCAGAAATATCTTGAGCAGATACTTTAGAGAAAAATCCGTTACTAACAATTAAAGTGCCTAATAGAGGAATGATTGCGTATTTGTGGCTAAACATATTGAGTTCAGATTTTATTTGAGGTTTCAGAGGTTTTAATACCTTTGTTAAAAGTAGAATTAACAAGGTAGTTTGGAATACTAGAACTTTTATACTATTGACTATAAGTTAAAAAACTATACTGTAAATCTTAAAGGAGTTTTAAGAACTCATTATGTTTGCCAATGGCATTTGAACGACAACTATGAGTAACTCTCTTTCCCATCCCGAAGATCCAGACTTCCACTCTTCTATTCAGGAGAACCTAAAACAGCTTTCTGCTCAGTTGGGATCTCCTTTGGACGAATTATCAATTACGGAAATATACCAGGATGCGTGCGATCTACTGAGCCACATTTCCCCATCACCTCTTACTCTTGCCCGCGTTGCTGGAACATTACTGGTCTACCGAGTCCAGAAAACAGAACTGGAAGAATCCCAGTGGTTCAGCACTCAAGTAAAACAATGTCTAGACGAAGAAGAAGTTGAGGAGTTGATTGAATCTATACATCGCACAGATAGTTTGTAATCCTTGAAAAGCGGGAACCTCGCGCAGTTCCATCTTTAGAGCAGGTTTCTAGGTTCACTTTTGTTGGGATAGCTTGACTTATTGCGTGTATTAATTCTTGCTTTAACTACGCTATGACTTAACATTTTCCAAGAGACTTTTGATTGTAGATTACGTAATAATCTGTTAAAAAGGTACTAAGCAAGTAGCAATCTACACTTCTAAGCTCTCAGGAGAAAGACTGACACAATGTTAGTATCGCCAAACTTTGGGTTTTTAGCAGTCCATGACCCCCAATTAGTGCGACTGGGAGCTTTGGCAGAAAGGTATTTTACTGATGACCCCAACACCTGCCTGATAAAACTGCGTCAGTTTGGCGAACTCCTCGCTCAAATGATAGCCGCTAATGTAGGGATATATGATGACGAAGAACGACAAATTGATTTGATGCGTCGCTTGCGAGATAAAGGAGTCTTAAAAGGCAGGGCGTATGATTTGTTTAACGAATTACGTCTAGCTGGCAATGATGCCACACACGCTTTTGCATCCGACCAGAGAACTGCCCTTAGTAACCTAAAATATGCGCGTCAACTAGGAATCTGGTTTCATCGCATCAACACGAAAAATCCCGATTTCCATCCCGGCCCGTTTGTTCCACCTCAAGACGGGGCAGTTGAAACCCTAGCACTTAAGCAAGAATTGTCACAGTTGCGGTTAGAATTACAAGCCAGCCGTACCGTAGCCGAACTAGCACAAATAACTGCCCAGCAAGAAGAACAGCGTCGCATATCTGCCCAAGAACTAGCCAAGGAAGCAGAAGCACAAAAACAAGCAGCGTTAAATCACCTTATAACTCTTCAAGCCACAGCACAAACTCAACCTGCACAAGCAATTCAAGAAACCATCCAGCGTTCTCAACAAGCAGGAAATAACATTGATTTAGATGAACGCGAAACCCGCCGCCTCATCGATGCTCAATTAAGGGCTGCTGGTTGGGAAGTGGACTCAGAACAGCTAACGTACAGTACAGGTACTCGTCCTCAAAAAGGAAAGATGAGAGCGATCGCAGAATGGCCAACAAACGACGGACGTGCTGACTACGTTTTATTTGTAGGACTTCAAGTAATGGCAGTTGTTGAAGCCAAACGCCAAAGCACGGATGTTTATGCTGCCATCGACCAAGCCAAGCGTTATAGTCGCGGTTACAAAATTAAGGATAACGAAACCTTACCTGGTGGCACCTGGGGAGAATACAAAGTGCCTTTCGTTTTTGCCACCAACGGGCGAGAATTCCTGAGACAGTTGCAAACCAAAAGCGGTATATGGTTTTGTGATGTCCGCCGCCCTGAAAATATCCGCCGTCCTCTCACCACTTGGTACAAACCAGAAGCTTTCGTTGATGCCCTCAATCAAGATGTAGACCAAGCACACGAACGACTTGCCAAAGAAGGTTTTAACTATAATCTGCAACTGCGGGATTACCAAATCAAAGCCATTCAAGCCGTTGAAACCAGATTAGCCCAAGGCTTTAGGGAATTATTACTGGCAATGGCAACGGGGACAGGTAAAACTAAAACCTGCCTGATTCTGGTTTATCGTCTTCTCAAAACTAAACGTTTTCGCCGCGTTCTGTTTCTGGTAGACCGCAGAGCATTAGGAGAACAAACAGGTAATGTCTTCAAAGAAACGCGAGTAGAGAATTTGCAAACCTTTGCTGATATTTTTGGGATTAAAGAACTGGGGGAAGCTGCACCAGAAAGCGATACCAAAGTTCACATTGCCACCGTGCAAGCATTTGTTAAACGTATTCTCTACCCAGGAGAGAACGCAACCGTTCCTACAGCCGACCAGTATGATTGCATTGTCGTGGATGAATGCCATAGAGGGTATTTGCTAGATCGGGAATTAAGCGATTCTGAAATTACCTTCCGCGACTATGATGATTACATTTCCAAGTATCGTCGCGTCCTCGACCATTTTGATGCAGTGAAAATTGGGCTGACTGCCACCCCAGCCCTGCAAACTACCCAAATATTTGGTCAACCTGTTTATACTTACAGTTACAAAGAAGCGGTAATTGATGGATACCTCATCGACTGTGAACCTCCCATCCGCATAGTTACAGCCCTCTCGGAAGATGGTATGGTGTGGCAACCAGGGGCAGAAATGGAATATTTTGACCCGATTACAGGCAGAATTGATCTAGTTAATGCACCTGATGAAGTCAGAATTGAGGTAGAGCATTTTAACCGCCAAGTTGTCACCGAAGAATTTAACCGAGTCATCTGTGAATATTTAGCCCAGAATATCGACCCTTCACTACCAGGGAAAACATTAATATTTTGCGTGAAAGACGATCATGCTGATATCGTTGTTAACTTATTGAAACAAGCTTTGATTAAGCAGTATGGCAGCGTTGAAGATGATGCAGTTCTCAAAATAACTGGCAAGGCAGACCAACCATCACAATTAATTCGCCGCTATAAAAACGAAGCTAATCCTAAAATTGCCGTGACAGTTGACTTATTAACTACTGGCATTGATGTACCCGAAATCTGCAATTTAGTTTTTATTCGGCGGGTGAACTCGCGCATCCTTTACGAACAAATGTTAGGACGGGCAACGCGTCGCTGTGATGAAATCAAAAAAGAAGTCTTCTACATTTACGATGCAGTAAATCTCTATACAGCCCTGTCGCCTTTGTCCACGATGAAACCAGTGGCAGTTAACCCCAAGATTTCGTTTACTCAACTGGTAGAAGAATTGCAGACAGTTAACGACAGCACTGCTACGGCTACCATTGTTGAACAACTCCTAGCTAAACTACAACGCCAGCAGAGGAGATGGGGCGATCGCAACCGGGAGAATATTGAAGCTGCTGCCGGAATGCCAATATCAGAGATGATCGACCACCTGCGTCAAACCAATCCTCAGCAACTTAAGGAATGGTTTAAACAAAGAGCAGCGATCGCACAAATGTTAGATGAACGAGATGGCGGCAGACAACCTATACTAATTTCTCGCCATGCTGATGAACTGCGTCGCGTAGAACGGGGTTATGGTAATGCCCAAAAACCCGAAGATTATCTAGATAGTTTTAGTGCATATCTACGCGAGAACATCAATAAAATTCCAGCTTTGACAGTTGTGACTACCAGACCCCGTGAGTTAACTAGGGCGCAGTTGAAAGAATTGCGATTAATGCTAGACCTTGCTGGGTATTCCGAGAAAACCTTGCAAGTAGCATGGCGAGAAATGACTAATGCTGATATTGCTGCTTCAATCATCGGCTTTATCCGTCAAGCTACTTTGGGTGATGCTTTGGTTCCTTATGAGGAAAGGGTAGATAAGGCTATGAGGAAAATTATGGTTTCTCAAAACTGGACACAACCTCAACGCAAATGGCTAGAGCGTATTGGTAAGCAGTTGAAGATAGAAACTATTATGGATCGGGAATCATTAGACCAGGGAGAATTCAAAGCTCAGGGTGGTTTCGTCAGGTTAAATAAAGCTTTTGACGGACGCTTAGAAGATATTTTAGTGCAGATTAATGAAGCACTTTGGCAGGATGTAGGCTAATGATATTATGGTTTTTAAGTCACATCTATTTTGAAGTTAATAAAACAATTATTTCGATGATGATACTAGAAATAGCAAGACCAGTATAAAGGTAAAATAACTCTTTATATTTCATGATCCTTATTACACTGGTATAAGTTTTGTACTCCTTAGTGCCTCTATATTGAGAGCCTAGCATATCAATAATTTTAAAATTTACAAGTTTCTGCTGCTTAAAAGATTCAGTGAGGTCTTCACTATTCAAAAATTCTCGTATTTTTTTAATGCGAAGATAAGAACCTCTATGAAAATGTACCCACCAAGCATCTATAAACCATAATAAAATAGGTGTAATAGCAGTAAAAGCAACATATTTCTTTAATTCACTTTGCCCCAAAAATACGGTGATACTTGCTACCCATATTACAACACAGAAATTTTTGACATTTTGAGTTATTGTTTCTAAACGGGCTATTGCTCTATCTACTAAATCAAGCTCTAGTTTTAAACATTCCAATTGGTACTTAAAAGTTTCCTTTTGATAGTCTGAGACTTCAATTTCTTCTTGCCTAAGCTCGGATTCTTCCATTTTGTTCCAGCCTGTAACGTAATTTTAATATTTCTAACCAATATGTACATTTAGCTAATTTACGCAAAATATTTAGCTAAATAGCACAAATAATTATGTATTAAAAATTACGAAACTGCAAAGAGGAAACTGGTATAGAAAGCTAAATCCCCGAAGGCCGCCACTGGGGTGATTTACTGATCAAGGATGGTATTGACCAGATGAAGTTTTAGCGCACTACTTTGTTACACTAAAGTTCTGACAGCCTGACACGACTTGAAAACTATTAGGAAAAAAACAAAGCCAAATTAATATCTAGCCGCATCAAAAATCTGCTGTGCAGTTAAATTTAATTCGGGAAAGGTTGCTGATGCGATCGCAGCGTTACCTTGAAATGGGGTCATCTGATATTCCCCATCCACTAATTGACATACAAAAATCGTAGGCTGTTTAGGATTACCGATAAATTTCCTAGCTCCCAATGCCGCGTAATCAGCAATCCAATATTCAGGGATGCCCATTTCCTCATAATCCCCAAGTTTATCGTAGTAGTCATCACGCCAGTTAGTTGATACAACTTCAACCACCAGAGGAACAGATGCAGCTTGGGTTACTGTTGACTGTTTTTGAAAAAGCGGCTCATTGCGTAGATTATCAAGGTTTAACAGCAACACATCCGGCGAATAAGCAGATTCAGCCGAAGGCGTTTTGACAAATGCAGTTTTGGGTATAGTGTAGGGAAGGTTCAGACGAACAAACTCTACAGTTAATCTACTGGCTATAAATCCTAAAACTTTCTCATGTTCTCCGGTTGGCGGCGGCATCTCAACAATTACTCCTTTGTGCAATTCATACCGTTTACAATCGTTAGGATACCATTCGATAAATTCATCAAATGTAATTAATTTAGGTAAGGCTTGAGTCATAATTTTACCGTTAAATATGTTGTAATTTATTAACAATATTCTAAGTTTCTGTTAGCATAAACTACTGATTTTAAGTGTTAAAATATATCTAATGGAGAATCAAAATTTGATTCAACCGCTAACATACTTGGGGTAAGTAAGCTGATTCTATAATCAAACCTACAGATATCTTTATTTGTTTTTATCTTTTTTACTCTAATTATAAAAGCAATCAGCTTTGACAACATTACCCAATTGCGTATAATTGCAAAGCAGCATTTATTTATATACTGAGCATTTATTTAAAACCTTGAGCGCAACTACCGACATCGTACAAAAACTGTGGAATCTCTGTCATGTCCTGCGGGATGACGGGATTACTTATCTTGATTACGTAACTGAGCTAACATACCTGCTGTTCCTGAAAATGGCACAGGAAACTGGTACAGAAAACCAAATACCTGAGGGCTGTCGCTGGGGTGATTTGGTGGTCAAGGATGGCATTGACCAGATGAACTTCTACCGCGCCACCTTATTAAAGCTAGGTTCCGACAGTCCGCCACGAGTGCAAGCTATCTTTGCTAATGCCCAGACTGCCCTCAAAAAACCGCAGATTCTCAACAAACTGGTTAAAAGCATTGATGAGCTTGACTGGTACTCTGCCAAAGAAGAAGGGTTAGGCGATCTGTACGAAGGACTGCTAGAGAAAAACGCCAGTGAGAAAAAATCCGGTGCAGGACAATACTTTACGCCGCGTCCTTTGATTGATTGCATGGTCGAACTCATCAAGCCGCAGCCAGGGGAATTGGTGCAAGACCCCGCAGCTGGGACTGGTGGTTTTTTAATTGCTGCCGATCGCTACATCAAAAAACACACTGATGATTTATTTGACTTAAGCGAGGCAGAGCAATCATTCCAGCGTCATCAAGCGTTCTACGGCATTGAGCTAGTACAGGATGCCCACCGCCTGTTATTGATGAATATGCTGCTACATGGCATTGAAGGGGCTGTAGACATAGGCGATACCCTTTCCAGCGATGGACAGCAGTTACCAAAAGCCAATGTTATTTTGACTAACCCCCCGTTCGGCACGAAAAAGGGCGGCGGACTGCCTACACGAGATGACTTTACTTACCCTACATCAAACAAGCAGTTAGCTTTTCTACAGCATATCTATCGTGGGCTGTTGCCTGGAGGACGGGCTGCGGTAGTGTTACCTGATAACGTGTTGTTTGAAGATGGGCAAGGGCGGAGCATTCGGGCTGATTTGATGGATAAGTGCAACCTGCATACAATTTTACGATTGCCTACAGGTATTTTCTACGCTCAGGGTGTCAAGACTAACGTGCTGTTTTTCCAACGAGGAACGACAGACAAGGGCAACACCAAGCAGGTGTGGTTTTACGATATGCGGACGAATACACCTGTTTTTGGCAAGCGTACACCTTTAACTAAGCTGCATTTTCAGGCGTTTGAGGAAGTTTACGGCGATGACTCCAATGGTAACAGCCCCCGTGTTGATCAAGGGGAGTTGGGACGTTGGCGTTGCTTTACGCGAGAGGATATTGCTAAACGCGGCGAAAACCTTGATATAACTTGGCTGAGGGATGAAAGTTTGCAGTCGGGGGATGATTTACCTGAACCAGATGTAATTGCTGCGGCTATTATGACGAAGTTGCAGACGGCGATCGCTCAGATGGAGGAGTTGACGGTTTTGCTGGCAGAGGAGGAAACCGAGGAAGAAACTGCACTCTTAGAGTAAAAGCAAAACCATAGTAATTACAGTTGAGTTTTTAACACTAGTTAATAAAGGATATATTTAATATTTAAATAGTATTTATCTATATAAAATTTAACTTCTAAAATCGTACTAATAAATTGCATATTGAAGGTTAAGAGGGAAAAGATTGATTAAGAATAAAGATGAATTACCAGAATTGCCAAAGAAATGGGTGTGGTCACAAGTTAGCGATATAGCAGAAATTATTATGGGTCAAAGCCCTCCTGGAGACACTTATAATCAGCAAGGGGTTGGCGTGCCTTTAATAAATGGCCCTGTTGAGTTTGGCCCTGATCCATTTTCTAAAACAATAAAATCTAAGTTCACCACTTTGCCAACCAAGATGTGCAAAGAAGGGGATTTAATATTATGCGTGCGTGGTTCAACCACTGGGCGAATGAATATTGCGGGTTTTGAAGCTTGTATCGGGCGAGGAGTAGCTGCTATACGCTCAAGAATTTATCAGGAATATTTAAATATTTTTATTCATTTCAATGAATATCAAATATATAGATTAGGAACAGGCTCAACATTTCCTAATGTGTCTGCTGATATTTTAAATAAAATCGTTATCCCCCTTCCACCCCTCAACGAACAACGCCGCATAGTTGCCAAAATAGAAGCACTGAAAGCCAGAAGCCAGCGAGTGAAGGATGCGCTTGAGGATATCCCTCAACTGCTAGACCAGTTCCGTCAATCTGTCCTCGCTGCTGCCTTTCGTGGCGACCTCACTGCTGATTGGCGGGAGCAAAACAGTAATGTTGAACCTGCTTCGGTTTTACTTGAGCGCATTCGAGTAGAACGTCGCCGCAAGTGGAGTGAAGAATTATACAAAAAGCAAAAAAGTGTTTCAAAAGTTAAAAATTATGAGCCGATCAAGCCAGATATTGATAAGTTACCTCAACTCCCAGAAAGTTGGATATGGGTTACATTAGACCAGCTTTTATTTTCGCTTCGCAATGGTTTATCAAAACCACCAGCAGATGAACTTCCTGGTATCCCAATTCTTAGAATCTCATCAGTTAGAGCGATGGAAGTAAATATTAATGATATTAGATTCTATCGTACAGAAAATACTGATGATTTAAGTAATTACTTCTTAGAAACAGGTGATTTACTGTTTACACGATATAACGGTAGCCGCTCATTTGTTGGTGTTTGTGGAATAGTACCAAAAATTATTAATGATCTGCTTTATCCTGACAAACTTATTCGAGGACAGTTGGTAGATAATTTACTATCTCTACCTGAATATTTAGAATTAGCTTGTAACTGTGGATTATCACGCTCACATATTGAAAGGCATATAAAAACTTCAGCAGGGCAGCAGGGGATCGCCGGAAGTGACATAAAATCTATGCCTATTCCACTGCCACCTTTAGCCGAACAACATACAATTGTGTGTGCTGTAAAACAAGAATTCGCAGCAATACAAAATCTTGCATCTCTGACTAACAGTTGCTTACAAGATTTACAATCTCTCAACCAATCCATCCTAGCTAAAGCCTTTCGCGGCGAACTTGTACCCCAAGACCCCAACGACGAACCTGCATCTGTCCTGCTAGAGCGAATCCACGCAGAACGTGACAAACTCGAAACCAAAACAACTAAAAAATCTACCGCAAAAACAAGCACTCGACGCACCAACAGCACACAATCACAAACGGAAGAACCTGTGCAGCTAGAATTGGGGCTGGAGTAGAAGAAATAAATTAAAACTTAGATTCTGTAGCTATCGAGTAATAATGAGAGTCTTCTGCCTCATCATCTAATTTTGTTTGTTTTATAAAATGAAACCTGAAAAATATTAATGATATATCGCTACTGATTAAATAGACATTTCAGGTACGCTATTTACCCATTTTAATAAGTGTAAATAATCTGGAGAATCTTTATATTTTTTAATAGGGAAGTACATAGGTGAATTAGGTTTCAGCATAATTTCCCTAACTTTCTTCAGGAATTTACGTTGATCCACTTTTATAAAAAAAGAATAACCTGCGAAAGTAAACTGATAAAAATTCGCTGAATCATTTTTGATTCTCTTGGGAGGCAATAAATGTACATATGACTCTTTACCAATATATTTAATCAAAACTACAGAAAAATCATCCTCTGTACCAGGATTCTCTTGCAAAATCATACTTTTCAGTTTGAGTTCCCACTGCTGCCCTAAGTTTACTTCTTTGAAAAATTGTGCTGTTTCAATCTTTCCATCTTTACTAACTTTGTTGACGAAGAAGTGATCTCTTGCTATGTGGCTTCTCCATAAAAGAGACATAAAAAACAATTTCAGTAACTTATAATCAACATTTGGTATTGTTTGTACTTCTCTAGTTACTTCTTGTTTTTCAGCAATAGCATCAATATCAATTTCCTTAAGCAGTAGATTTTGTGCATATTTATCCCACCTGCCTATAGAATTTTCACAATCTCCACATAATAGCCCTCCAACATATAAGCCATTTTGAACCTGTTTTTCTTTGCCATCTAGTGAGTAAATGTATGTAGTATCAGTTACTACCTCATCAAAATATTTTTTTATTTGTGTAGTAGTGTAAAGGTGAAAATGTCTAGGGATTATATGCGATTTTCCTATTAATTCCTTTTGTTGTCCACAAAGCTTGCATATATCAGTTTTCATTATTTTATTTAAATCTTCATTTACTCATTAATTACTCGGCAAACAATGAACAGTGCGTTAACTTGCCCCTAAAGAAATACCACTAAGCTGTTGAAACAAGCTAGTAGCATAAGAATCAGTCATACCAGAAATATAGTCTGTAATTCTAAGAATTTTTGTATAAATATCTTCCTCAGCTTTTGGATGATATTCTTTAGGAAGCATAAGATAGACTAATTTTGATTTTTTATCACTACTCAAAATAGAGTTACCAAACTCAGTAAATAGTTTTCCTAAAACTTCATATCCAGCAACTTGAATACCAACTACATCACGATTTTCAAAAACAGTAGCCCTTGTTTTCTGACTAATATTTTTTAGATGATTGTCATATTGGCTTAAAGATAACAAATCTTTATCGAACTCTCCAGAAAGTATTGCTAATTCATGATCCAAGAAAATCTCTACTGTTTTCTCGATAAGCTTATTAATAGCTTTAGCACGCATTCTTTTAACTTTTTCTTCATTGCTCTCATCAGCTTGTTGAATATCAACACACGCAATTTCGTTGAGTAAGTCTTTAGTTTGCTCGAACGATATATAACCCATACGATGCCCGTCTTCTACGTCAATAATTGAGTAGCAAATGTCATCTGCTGCTTCAACTAAAAAAGCAAGCGGATGCCGCGCCCACCATGCTACTTGTTCATGACGACGAATTAGCCCTACCGTTTCTGCTACTTCAGTAAATAAATCTTTCTCTGCTTGAAAAAAACCATATTTTTTAATACTTCTACCCTTGTATCCATTAAAAATAGATTCCGACACCAAAGATTCTCTAGGATATTTTGTAAATGCTGCTAACGTCGGGCAAGTAAGTTGCATTCCCCCTCTTTGGGGAGGCATTTCTAGTTTAGTTAAAATACGAAACCCTTGTGCATTACCTTCAAATAGCTCAAAATCTGTTTTTTGAGATTCATCAAAAAAATTTTCTTCTGTTTGCTGAACAGTAGCGTGCCAAGATTGAAACGCTGTACGAATAGCATCTTCTCCAGAATGCCCAAAAGGAGGATTACCTATATCATGAGCTAAACAAGCCGCAGACACAATTTCACCAAAATCCGAAGCACTGAAGCCATACTCATCAAGCTTGTGTCTTTTTATAATCTCATTTCCGACAATCCTACCAAGAGAGCGACCAACGCAAGAAACCTCAAGGCTATGAATAAGACGAGTACGAATGTAGTCATTCGTGGATAAAGAAAAAACCTGTGTCTTATCCTTAAGGCGGCGAAAAGGAGAAGAAAATACCAAACGATCATAGTCCCTTAAAAAGGGAGTACGGCCGTGCTGGATATCTTCTGGTTCATTTTTACCCAGCCTTTGAGGTGTCAGCAGTTTTTTCCAGTCCATCATAATTGTGTAATGTGGGAGTAGCAGGTAATACTATTTTTGTTAAGAGCGACGGGCGATACCAAATCTTAACTCTACCTACTTATTAAGTGAAAATTTTTTACACTATGAGACATTACTTAGAAGTTCTCATTGCAGAGAATAACCTCTACGCTATCTTGAGTTTTCACATCCACCGAGCCGTACCTTAAACTATGCGCCAGTCACGCTTTACTTGTAGCGTCATTCCCCTACCGGAAACCGTCGCATCATCTGGGCAACCGCAACCGCCTCACAATCCGGTGTATACACAGTTTCCCCCGACATCCCCAGCACAATCCGCTTTCCCCTCGCCCACTCAAACCAATCCTTCACAGCAGATTTAGCCTGTGCAGATTCCGGCTTCCCTCTTTACAAGCAGCCACAAACACAGCCTCCGGCGACTTAATCCCCTTCCAAGTTCGGAGTGCTTCTTTCAAATACGCGATCGCTCCCGGCACATTCTCCCAACACCGCCTGACTGTACGCTGAATCTCTGCATTGAGCCGAAACTGTGTTGTAAAAGGAATTTCTCTTAACTTATGTTTTATGATTTTTAAATAGTTCAGAACGTTTGAGTCAAAACGGTATTATCGTAATTGTTTTTAAATGTCACGTTTCAAACTAATTTGTAAGTAACCATCGTCATCTCCAATATTAAATTCATCAAGTTTCATTCCCAACCGTTCAACAGCTAGGTCAAATGCTTTCTTATTTGATGAATTAATACAAATTGATCTAGTCTTACCTCTTACCATAATTTCTATATTTTTCGCTAAATTATCAGCTTTTGTATTAAGCTTTTTTATCCTCTCTTCTTCGCTTACTTGAACACTATGCGGGGAAGCAAGCGGTTTTAATTCTATCTTAGAATTATTTTGAACAGTTTCAGACTTATAGATAAATATATTAATACAACTGCCACAGATAAAATCTCCGTCATCATAAATCCCATCGGATAAATCAAAGGCTATTCCACAATATTCACAGGTTGGCATAAATTCTTTAATTTCTAAGTTATTTAATATCTAAATTTAATTTCAATCTTTTTGTAATACATTTGTGATAATTAAATGGCAAGCTATATGTAATTATGATTGCTCATACCAAATTAATGTGAAACTGGATAAAATTATAAAAGTTTATAATCCTTGCTAATCAAAACTTTTATTTTTTAAAATTCTATACAGCTTCAGACTAAATTGGGATAATAGTTATAAGTCTAAATTTTAAACTTTTTCTTTAAAATATTCCTAAGTATTGTGCTTGCTCGCTCTACAAATTCTTCTTCTGTTTCGTCTTGTGTTGGTGTACCTATTTGTTCGCTCAAAGAAGATATAACATCCTCACTTGTAGCATAGTTAGCAACTTCTTTACTAAACTTTTCAACTTTTTCGGCGTTACTAAAAACAGACAACATACCAATTGTTGGTAATAATACTTGTCCGACGCTACCTATTATAGTGCTTGATATCAATCCTTGTGTAAGCGGGGATGTGCTGGCAATCTCTGTATCTATTTCTTTAGAAAATTCTTCTATATTGTTATAAAAATCTTTAAAACTAGTCATAATTACTATTTATTGTGTTTTTTATAATGTTGATAGAACTTTTTAAATAATTCTCCAAACCCTGAGATTATAGCTTCTATAACAGCTAATTTAATATCTTTAGGTAACTTATCCCAGACAGAGAACAAAAAAACTGCAATAGCTCCAATAATAGGAATTAGCCAAAACATACAATATCCTTAGTATTTTTGATAAACATTAAACTTAGCAAAATTAGAGTTTAATTAGCCTTATTAAAATTTATTTTCATAAATTAGTCTGTCTATAGTTTGTTTAGCATCTATTACAGCATTTTCTTTTTGTCCTTTAGAATATTTCAATTCAAAACCTTTTAAATACGTTACATCTTCACCTCTTGGGTTTAAACATTTGGTTTCAAATGTTCCACCAGAGTTCTCATAAATTTCAATTATTCCACCTTTATAAGGTACAGTTTCAATTAAAGTTTTAGACATAAAACTTTAGATATCCTTAAGTTAAACCTAATATATAATATTTTATTTTTTAAAATATACTTTGTACTCAGTATACTTACGGCAGTATATACTTAATTGAAAAATATCCACTAGTACGTCTTAATATACGTAACAGTCGAAAAAAATTATAATTTTTTTATAAAAAATTAGATCCACTTTTAAAGTAATACCATAAGCAAATAAGGAGAATGGCTAGCTTCAATAAGTTTTACCTGAGATTGAGACAATGATATTAGGAGTTTTTTTCTATGTAAAGCTGAGTAAAATTGCAATTTTCATTAATTTAACTACTATTAGCATGATACAAATCTCAAAGTTTTTAAGGAAATTTGATTGAAATATAATTAAAATTGCTACTGCATTGTAAAAATTTGCCCATTTTCTCTGTAATCTTGAGTTTCTACATCTGTTATGGTTGGCTCTTTGACTTTGCTGCACCTTTGACCAGGTTGCGATCGCCTGTTTCCTTGCGTTATTACTCCCCTACCGGAAACCGCCGCATCATTTCCGCCAACGCCACCGCCTCCCCATCCGGCGTATACACAACCTCACCCGACATCGCAATCACAATCCTGTTTTTCCTCGCCCAATCAAACCAATCCTTCACACCAGACTTTGCCTGTTGTGCTTCCGGTTTCCGCCCCTCCTTACAAGCAGCAACAAACACGGCTTCCGGTGACTTGATACCCTTCCAAGTCCTTATCGCCTCTTTGAGATAAGCGATCGCCCCTGGCACATTCGCCCAACACCGCCTAACTGTGCGCTGAATCTCTGCATTTAAACGAAACTGCGGGGTACAGGGAATGTCTCGTAGCTGTTGTAGGACATCCTGAACCTCTTGGCTACTGGGCTGAACTAATTTTTCTTGTCGCCCAAAAGCGCAATCATCATCACCAAAGTCTTCGTCACAAAAATCTGACGCAACCGGAGCGGCGGAAAAATGATCCTCATGAATATCTGCCTCGGTAGTCGAGTCAGCCAGTTCTATGTTTTCAACGAAGTGAGTAATTTCGGGTAACTCTGGTTTTGAGGTTTGACAAACCCCTTCCTGGTCATAGTCCAAAATTTCGGTTTCCACCTGTTCACTTTTTTCAAGCTCAACAGCAGAGTGTTGCTGTGGCTTTGAAACTTCTGGATGGGATCTGTGGTATTGTTCTGCATTGAGTCTTGAAGGTTCAGTTTTGCACCTGCCATGTTCTAATAGCCTATTCAGTACATCGAAGTTCAATTTATACTGCCACGTCCTATCTTGCCCATTACCTGGGTTCTTCTGCTTGGAGATAATACCCATCTCGTCAAGTAGAGCGATCGCACTCCTGATTACATGAAGGCTATGTTCACCCATCAAATCAGCGTAAATTTTCTTGAGAGGCTGATAAATCCAAGGGGTGCGGTGATTCTTCATCTTCCACTTTGTCCAGTGCCGAAAATACTCAATCAGCTTGGCTGCACAGAAGTTACCAGTGATATCAAGATACTCCCGGCGCAATATCACCAGGATAGAAAATTTCTCAGTAGAGGCAATGCTGCTCATAATTCACCTTCCATAATTTCTAAAAACTGACTGGCTAAAACGGCATATTTTCTTGGTCTTCTTCTGGGGCTTGCGACCAAAACTCTCGAAGTTGTTGGCGTTTAGCGGCTTGTAATTGCTGTTTCTCTTCGGGTGACACCTCACCAACCAAACGCGCTACTTCATCGCGTTGCCTTTGCTTCATCTGTTCAGTTGTGGCAGCAGGTAAAGCCAGGGTTTCATTTTTGGTTGATGGTCGAAAGTTGCGGCGACGGAATAAAAACCTGAAGTGGCGTTTATCTTGGGGGGCTAGACTTTGCCATACTTCGGCATCCCAGCCAGGAGGTATAAAGTCAAATGATGGGGGCAGCAGGGTTTGAATTTGGGCTTGCAGTTGTGCGATCGCTTTCCCCTGTTCCTCAATCACTTTGTTCTGCTGTTCAATTTTCTCTAGCAGTTGCGACAATAACTCTTGAGATTGCAGGGCTAACTCAGCCTCACGAGTTTTAAAAGCAAAATAATTCTGTGCAGCAGCTATTTCTGGTTTTCGCGGATCACCGTTCATTGCCACCAAATAACAACCGTGTCGTGAAAGCTTATAATTGTCCAGCACTTCTCTAAATGCCTGAGATGCGCCAATTTGCGCCATTTGGACGACATCGACCAGATGGTGAGATGGGTCTAGCCCTGCATTTTTGGCACTGATTTTTGCTCTTTCAACGGTGTCCCTAATTCGTTTCCAAGTTTGATAACCCAGCAAGGTTAACAATTCGGTTGCTAACCAATATTCATAACCCTGCTCATCAATTTTTTTGATTTGGTCAAATGGGCTATCAGGGGTAGTAGAGGTTGATGTAATTGCATCCATATTGATATCGACTCCAATTTTTGACGCATGAAAATATCAGCAGCAGTTGAGCTATGCCGCATTCAGTTTTTGTAGAGATGTAAGTGCGAGTTTTATTTACTGGTTTTGTTCATGCCAGAATCGCAGTTCATCTTTGAAATATCGGTCAGTCTTTTTGGGCTTGTCTCGCCAATGCTCCCAAGCCACCCAAACTTCTTCGCCCATGTCTTCGATGACTTCACCTTTGGCGTTGTACAAAGCGCAGTAGATATCCGCATGGGCAACGATAGAACCAAGCCCAATCACTTCACAATCAGAAGAACAAGAATCAGCAGGGTTTTCGTCAGGAACCATTGGTTCCGTAATGAGTGAGGATTCGGCTTTCTCCAAAGCGGTGATTCGTTCTGTTTCCTGGGTGGTCAATTCCGCCCAGTAGTCAGCTTTGATAACCTCATATTCCTGCGCCACTTCCAGATAATCCCACCAGCTACATCCAGGCTTGGATAGCACTGCCCGAATATCACTCACTGCTTGCGGTATTAGTTGCAATTGCTCGGCTCGATATGCGATCGCTTGCGGTGTGGGTTCACTCCCCAGAATTAACGCCGCAGCTTCTAATGCCTTGGTATTGTTCATAGCACTGGCAAGATTACTCAAAGCAATACCCATCAGTCGTAAGCATTCTTGAGCATTTTCTTTTGGTGGTTCTTGCGCCAGCGATCGCAAATCAATCGTCTTATCCAGCGATCGCTTGACTTCCTTGTTTAACGCTTTGGTAGCCTGTTTAGTAAGAGTATTCCCCCATTCCTGAGCAGGACGTTCTTGCACAGCGTGTTCCAATTCCTGAATACGTTTTTGTAGTCTCTGGTTTTCAAGTTCTAACTGTCTGAGTCCTTCCAACTGGGAAATCCGTTGCTGTAACTGGATATTTTCTTTCTTTTGTTGCTGAAACAGGTTTTTTAAAGTGGTGAGTTGTTCTTGTACCTGTTGCTGGGCTTGGGCTGTGGCTTCTGTCTGCAAGCCAATCCGCAAATCCCGTTCTAACCGTTCTAGTTCTTGTTGGTGCTGCTGTTTGAGTTGTGCGATCGCTTCGGCGTATTCTTTGGGGTAAGTTCGCTCAGGGGTAAATGACTCAATTGCGTCATTACTCAAATCAGCATTGTTGACCAGTTCTCTCTCGCCATCCTCAAACGTGACAATCTGCTGTCTTTGATTGGGTGGGTCGGCTGAGATGGTTCCTGATTGCCCATGTCTTGGATGAGATAGTGACGTAATCGTGACTGTGTTGGTTTGAGGAACCACTGGTTCCTGAATCTGAGGAAGCACTAGTTCTTGAATTTGAGGAACCAATGGTTCCTGAGTTTTTTGGCGTGGTAGACGAGGAACTACTTTATTTGCAGCTGTGGCAAAGTCTGATTCGCTGGGGGAAGGGTTTTGCTGGAGTGCGATCGCAACGGCTTGCTTCAGTTTCTCTGGTTCCTTAGCTAACCTTAGTAAAGGACGAGCTTGACGCTCGTTTTTGATGTGTTCACCCAATTCATCAGCTGTGTCTTTAACTTTCTTAGCTCCCAGCAGTTGGTTAATTCTTCGGTATCCACCCCAGGCTGATAATTCGGCTTGGCAGTATTCCTCAAAAGATTTGTAGCCAGCTTCACGATAAAGCTGATTGTCACGCATTTGCAAAATCTCATCAACGGCCTGCCACTCGAAGCGGTCGATGGCTGTGAAGGTTTCTTTAATGCTGGTGTTGAGAAGATCGTAATTAGGAGTTGATGCTGTTTTAACGGTGTAATTGCCAATAACAGCATTTTCCTCTGTGCATAAGGCAGGAGGATTTGATATTGTTTGTGTAGTCATAGACTTGTTTGAGGGTCGTTTGACTATCCCCTCTGGTAGCGTAGGAAACTGACAGGGGGGAATCAACAAGCTAATGTTTTACTCAACTTTTCGCTTGTTTGTATTGTCTTTCAGCGATTTATCTATAGTTAAAGCTTCTTATACGTGTGCCATTTCTAACCATTATCTAAGCTTTAAAACCTCCCCAGATACCTAATGCAAGTGATGACTCTATATATTCATAGTATAGGCGTTGCATAGATTAGTCAATGCAGCGCATAGAAAATGTATATACACCCCATTTATGCAAAATCCCCTGGCTCATCGTCAGGGGATAAAGAATCAGGTTTTAAAGATTTACGGAGACGCACGCGCCACTGCCTGAGAAACAGAAGCTCATTTCTCAGGCTGCTAATTCCCCCAATACTTGCTCAACCTTTACTAATCTTCTTTCTAATTCCTCTATTTTTTGGGATTCGCTCTTTTGGGGAGTAGCTAAATACTGCTTCATATATTCGATTAGCAGTTCTGTCGCTGAAGTGTTATTTTCTTTCGCTTTCTTAATGAAAGCTTCCTTTAACTCATCATCTATTCGGATGTTCAGTTGACCCATACTGCTTCCTGCACTTACTTGTCTATACATAGACTAGCCTTGTTTATTTGTCTATGCAATGCCTATGCTAAGTTTTTCCTTAATATACAAGGGTTTGTTAAATTTTGCATATACAAATGCTACAAATAGCTTGACTTTTGCATAGCTATTGCATATACTGTATCTATACAAACAAAAGGCGATCGCGAGGTCTGGACAACTTGAGCGATCGCCCTTTGTAAAGACCTAACCCCATGAAGAGGCAGGAAATTCTAATTATGACCTACTTTACCAATACAGAGCAAGCATCAAAAGGTTTTAACCGCAACGCAATAGATGAGCTAGTCGTAGCACAGGCAGAGCTATACAACTATATAGAAGCTCAAGCGCAAGCTGTAGCACCAGAAGAATTTACCAGCGTTGAAATCGACTTTTACAACCACGAAATTTACGCCAACGGTCAACTGATAGCCCAAATTTCCTACGACCATAACGATTTTGTTACTCAACGTTGGCTAGTAATGGTCAACAACAAAGAAGAGTTTCGCGCTGATACCTGGGGTAAGTGCTACCGTTACATCTGCACACATCACTTGGATGCTTCATTACCTGTACAGGAACAAGAAACCCCAGCCGCTACAACTGGCAACGAAATTATGGCGCAGATTTTCAACGAATGCGAAAACCTGGGGTTGGAACTGCTGGATGATGGCATTTACCGCAACGACGAGAAGCTGGGCGAAGTTGGTTGCGCTGGCGGTAACTGGTGGTTCACCCGCACCTCGGATGCTGATCAACAGCAAGTCTTCTGTGACTCTGTATCAGATGCGGTTTGGTGTGTTTCACGGGCGGAGTTGCCAGGGTGTGCTGATTTTGTTGATGAATACTTGCAGTACAGACCGCTTGAACAAATGCCTTCTGGGGAGTTAAAGCATCTGCTGGATAGTGCGGAGTTTGTGGCTGCGTAGCACCAGGAAACGGAGCAGGGTTGAGGGAATAGGGGTAAAAATTCCCCTTTCCCTCTGCACTCCAACTCATCCAAAGACGTAATCAAATATACCAATCTCTTCACTAATAAAAACAATGGAACCAACGATTTCGATTCCTCCGGGTTGGCATTACCCCCGATTTGGCTTTGGACAACGCACAGAACGCGGTCAAATAATCGGACTCAAGTATTACGCCGAAGACACATATTTAGCTGACGAATATGGTGCAGGTTGGCGTTATATTTTACTCCCAAACAAGAATACTGAAGATGATGAAACTCGGATTGAGGATGACATAAAACTGCTTTCACCACAGGAATTAAAAACAGTTTTAGAAACAGAAATTACCAATCATCTGCGCCAAGTTGAATCATTAAAGCATGAGTTGAAAGCTGCTGGCGTAAGTATTATGTCAACTGAATCTACTACTAAACCAGAGCTAGTAAGCAAGGTACAGCATCAGTCTTCAATCTCTCCCCCGGAATTGCACAAGTTGGTTGATGCCGGGAAATTCATCCTGAAAGAAATCGCCAAACACCCCGATTACCTAGCACTGAATTATCAGCCCGATCTGACTATTGGTGATGCTGAAACTGCGCTTTCTTATCTGGAATTGGAACTCGAACCGAATCAAAGTCCTGCATTAGATATTGCTGACTAATCCTAAAAATAATCGCCTGAATGTTATTTACCCAGGCGGTTACAGAGAAGGAATGAGATGTTCATAACACCACATTACAACAAACACAACCATACTCTCAATTATTAATCAACACATACACAAATATGGAAACTTTCAAAATCAACAACAGCGTTTTTCTGATTCCTCCCAGCCAACCCAAGCTGCAAGCCAACTGCGCCAAGGAGTACGGGCAATTTCTTCTCGATTGTCCTCCCAAGTTAACAATTCTGGAAGCACAGCAAGGCGGATACCTCAAG
Source organism: Aulosira sp. FACHB-615 (assembly GCF_014698045.1). Lineage (GTDB taxonomy): Bacteria > Cyanobacteriota > Cyanobacteriia > Cyanobacteriales > Nostocaceae > Nostoc_B. Next base: position 113 of record NZ_JACJSE010000054.1, on the reverse strand, counting down.
GGTAACAAGGCTGATTTTGCGATCTCCATCTCACGCCCTGACCGCCCAATGACCATTAACGAAAACTTCACCAACGAGCCATTCACCGAACTTTGGGTAATTCCCGTTGCTGG
>NZ_JACJSE010000053.1 GCF_014698045.1 Aulosira sp. FACHB-615 | reverse complement strand
GAGGGGATGTAAGACCAAAATCTTCGGGACGTAAAAAATCTACGAAGGTTGAGGCAATCCCCATTGAATTGGGAAGCCTACACTGTACCGCAAGGTCAGTGTAGGTAGTTCACTAGAACTCTGTCGCCCCTACCTGCTGGATTTATCCACAGCAATTATCGAAACCCTCAAATACCCCAATCAGCCAATCAATGAATTAGTCGAAGAATTTGCTGAAAATAGTCGCCTCCAAACGAGAGACTACGACAACATCAGCGACCTCACCGAAATCGACAAAATCAGAGTTCTCAGCGCGATCGCCTTCTGGATGGAGTCATCCGAAAGACCAACAAACAGCGACTTTAACAGACAGTAATTACCCGTCTATTAACCGCAAAAAAAACTCCAGTCAAGGAACTGGAGAAACTCAAAAAAAGGAAATTTCTAATGAATGATATCTTCTTAAGATGCTTTTTAAAAGCGCATCTTTCATGTACTTATTCTAACACTTTCAACGGCTTAACTACAACAAATAATAAGGGGGAATCATGACACAAGGTATTTATAGATTCCCCCAATTTGAGCCAACACCGGACGGTTTACCACCTGAGAACATTGAAGCTGAAGAAGCTGTTTTGGGTGCATTATTGCTGGATGAACAAGCAATATACCGAGTTAAAGATAGATTAAAAGTCGAGCATTTTTACATTGATGCTCACAAAGACATCTATCAAGCCTGTCTTCGATTACACAAAAAAAATCAGCCAGTCAATACAATAACAGTTACAACATGGTTGACAGACCATAAGCTTTTACGGCGGGTTGGTGGCAGAAATAAAATAGCTACAATTATCGATAGAACAGTTTCCAGTGTCAATATTGATGCACTCGCTACACTGGTAATAGAAAAATCAATTAGACGCGATTTGCTGCGGTTAGGGAATGATTTTATTCATCTGGGTTACAACACGGAAATTGAACTAGAAGAGATTCTTGATGTTGTCTACAAAAAAACCAGAACAATAGTTGAAACCCCATCAATTCAAACTAAAGAGGAATACGAATTCGCTAACTATAACAGGCTGATAGATCAACTCAAGGTAATTAATACTACAATTCCCGACCCAGGATTCCGTTTATGGAAGCTACAATCACTAGCCAATGAATGTCAGCCATCGTTGACAGTGCGATTTTTAGATCATCTTTACACCAAAACGCTTGCCAGTCAGTGTACCAGCTTGATGACTTATGAGGAATTGAAAATTGCAGCTGGCAAGACCGTTAGGGAATGGTTATTACAGGGGCTAGTCCCCAAGAAGACAACCATCGTTTTATACAGTGATGGCGGACTAGGTAAAACAAAATTTATTTACGGACTGGGTAAAGCCTTAATTCAAGGCAAGGCTTGGGGAGACTTTCACAGCACTGGCAGTAAACGCAAAATCCTTTACTACCAAGGTGATGAAACTGAAGCAGATATGTATCATGCTTTATCGGCAATGGGTTATGACGACAGCGATGTTAATGAATATGTCAGAACCCGCATGAATTGGAGCTTTGAGAATATTCCCCAATTAATTCAGGATTTGAACGAATTTAAACCTGATTTTGTAGTGATTGACTCGTTGACCCATGCCAACCGAATGAGTATTTACAAAGAATCAGAGGTTGAGTATGCCCGTCCACTGTTGGAAATAACAGGGTTAGCTAATCAGCACAACTGCACGTTTTTAATAATTCACCATGCCAACAAGGAAGGTGGACTGAGGGGAAGTACAGCCATCAGAAATGCTGTAAGTGAAGTTTGGCGCATCACTAAGGACAATTCACCAGAGGCAACACCCGACGATAGATTCTTAGAAATTGATAAATCGCGCTCGCGCTCCAGTGGGAAGAAATACAGAATGATTTTCTCCGGTGATGATTTGTCATTCACTTACCTGGGCGAAGAAACCAACCAAACCGAGACGGGCGCTGACAGGTCAGCCAAGGACAAGCTTTTAAAATTCTTTGACCGCAACCGCAACGTTAAATATTCAGTTGAGGAATTAGTGCATGAGGTTGGTTTTACCTCTGGCCATATTCGTAACTGTTTATCTTCCTTGGCAATTGACGGGCTGATTAGTGTTGACCGCAAGGTTGGCAGGCACAACCTTTACTACATAGAAGGTGATCGTGAGGTGATCGTCGCTGATCGTGAATTTCCTGCCGATCACCTGCCGATCACCTCCGATTCTTTACGTATGACGGCTGAAACTATTCCCCTTGATGAATCACAGCTATTATCAGATGAAAGTATAAAAAAATCAGCCGATCACCTCCGATCACCTGCCGATCACCTCGCCGATCACCTTTTGAATGTAGATACATCAACTGATACAGCGATTGGTGATCGGCTAAGTACAGAAAATTTTCTGAAAAAATCTCCTTTTTCAAAAAACGAAGAGCAATTTTCACGATCACCCGATCACCAATCGCTAGAAGCTTTACAGAGCAATGATTCTGGAGGTGATCGGCAAGGTGATCGTGAGGTGATCGGGCGATCAGTGCCGATCACCTCCGATCAGCAATTTATTGCACCGCCACCAGCTAAAAAAGGTATTGAAATTGGCCAAGTTTATTTGTCTTGGTCACTGGGTAAACAAGTCAAAGTAGTCAAAATATATTCATCTGCAAAAAAGGCTAGTGTTCGGGTTGCTGGTGACGCGATCGCCAAGCCGAAATTACAACTAGCTGACTTATTCCCATTACCTGATGACGATTGGAAACCCAATACAGGGAAGCTGGCAATGTATGGTGGTGAACTGGTGGCGATTGTTGGTTTCCGAAATAATGGCAGAGAATTTCAGATTGAGTTTAAGTCTGGGCGGCTGGATTATGCCAAAGCCAAGCAACTTGCCAAGCCAGAATTGTGAGGATGCGATCGCGGAAACAAGGCATTGATGTGAAAACGCGATCGCGCTATCAAGATAATGGCGATCGCTAAAAATTCACACAATCTTAACAATCAGTGCAGATACGGGCGATTGTTACCCTGTTTATGGTTGCAACTTCCGGTTTTACCCTCCATGTTGGTTAATCCGGTATAAAAATCCATCCTCTTATCAGTACCTACCCTAGACCGTAGGTACAACAAGGTTTTGGTTTTATAAAGATATGCGTGTTTTACATAAAACTGGAAGATTTACTGATTTTTAATTACCGCATAAAAATGATTTATTACTTATCAAAAATCTTCACAATATGTCTGCATTTAGCCCTAGCGATTTACCAGCAACAGTTAATACTTTAGAAAAATTACTTGTGTGGGCTGGTGCAGCCTTTCACAAAATAAATAGAACTGCAACAGCAGTTGAAGGCACTGGTAGTGCCTCTAGAGTCGCTCAATTTGGCATTTATACCGTGGAATCTAACAACACTGACCGCGTGATCATGAGACAAAGCTTAGTACTTGACCCAGACTATGCAATTGACGGAAAGCCCATCTGGGAAAACGTTACTGCTACATCTACAGATGCAATCCCCTCAGAATTTTTAGCATAATCAATGCCTCCAGGTATTCCCACCCCCGTTGTTCCTCCTGGTTTACCCACTCCTGTTACACCACCAGGAGCAAATAATATTGTTCCTTTCGATAGAAAGCCCGGTGGTGGGAGTATTACCACAGTTCGCCCTTCGGATGTGCAAGCTTTACCGGAGCTTGCTGATCCTCCAAAATCAATCCCTTTTCCCCCTCCCGTTCCTTTTTGGCCTCAAAACGAAACCCCCGAACCGCCTTTAAAAGTTGCACCGCCGATAGATTACAAAGGAAAACAACCAGCCGTTCTGTATGAAGTAACCACGGTTGGCGTGTTTCCTAGTGGCGCAATTACCGAACGATTGACAGCGCAGTATTGGGGGCCGATATATGGCACAAGAGTTGATAAAGTTACTGGTCTTGGCTATGACTACAACTACGGCAAAATTTTGAGTGCTGGGGCTTTTGGCGTAGTAGGGCCATACCCCATAGGTCAGATACATGAATGGATTCAACATATTGACTTTTCTGGGCAGATGTCGGGTATTTGGATCGTTGACATTCAACGACTTGACGGCGTAACCGAAGCACCACCAGAAGCACCACCAGATACAGGCGAACCACCAGCCCCAATCCCAACACCAGACTACCCGCCACCTTTACCTAGACCAAAAGTGCCAGGGGAAGACGATAACGAAGTTGTCCCATTTCGCAGAAATCCACCACCAGCACCAGCACCAGAACCACCACCAGACGCGCCACCGCCAGAACCACCGCCGGACACGCCACCACCAGAACCGCCACCGACACCAGCACCAAACCCGGAACCACCCCCATCAACCCCAGACCCGGAACCGCCAGCACCAACCCCATCACCAACGCCAACGCCAACCCCAACGCCCACACCAACCCCAACACCGGAACCGACTCCAACTCCAACACCCACACCCACGCCCACACCAACCCCAACGCCCACACCAACCCCAACACCGGAACCGACTCCAACTCCAACACCCACACCCACGCCCACACCAACCCCAACGCCCACACCAACCCCAACACCGGAACCGACTCCAACTCCAACACCCACACCCACGCCCACACCAACCCCAACGCCCACACCAACCCCAACACCGGAACCGACTCCAACTCCAACACCCACACCCACGCCCACACCAACCCCAACGCCCACACCAACCCCAACACCGGAACCGACTCCAACTCCAACACCCACACTAACCCCAACACCCACGCCGACACCGGAACCAACTCCAACACCCACGCCAACGCCAACCCCAACGCCCACACCAACCCCAACACCCACGCCCACACCGGAACCAACTCCAACCCCAACACCCACGCCAACGCCAACCCCAACGCCCACACCGGAACCAACTCCAACCCCAACACCCACGCCAACGCCATCACCAGATCCAGTGCCTTCAACAGAAGATGATGGTGGATTGCCACCTTGGCTAATTCCGCCAATACCACGACCAAAACCACCAGATGAAGGAAAGCCAAACCAGCCGCCACCACCAGGATTAGGCTGTGATACTTGCGGCACAGCAATATTAGGTCAGGCTCAGAATAACGGAGTGAAGCTTGACCAGTTAAACACTTTTCTTCAAGGCGTTGATCTATCGCTGTTAGCTGTTATTAATTCCAAACTTGGCCCACAAATCCCAGGCGGAATTTCTGGACTACTTACTAATGTTTGGAACAAACTTAATAAAGTAGCTGAATGGCTGCATCTTGACAGAATTTTAAACATTCTGATTTGGTGGCAGACTCTACATAATGCCTATATGCTTTCTAACAACTTGGCGCAGACTTTATTTGGTACTATTTCCAACGTATTGGCAGCAATAGGAATAAAAGATGCGGAAGGTAATCCACTAGATGTTAATGCAATATTTGGAGGGGCTATTGATGAATTAGCCAAAACATTAATAGGCGTTGAAACATGGCAAGGCATGAAAGCTGAGTGGAAGAAGTGGAACAGAATTTATCAAGCTGCTGCTAATGTTTTTAATGCCGTTCAATCGATTGGTTATTCAATATTAAGTGCATTAGAAGTAATTGGTAGTTGGGTTGCATCTATAGGAAATGCTCTAAGAAAATGGGGAGAAGTTGGCGAACGTGCTTATAGATGGATGAACCCAACACCCAACTTTCAAAATAAATTCTTTACTACCTTAGAGAATGTTGAAAATGTTGTTAGTCAAGTTGATACAGTTGCCAGTGAAGTGTTAAGTGTTCAAGACAACATTAAACAAATTGGTGAACAGAAAGAACAATTTACAAAAGCTTTAGGCGAGGAAAACGGTAGTAAACAAGGAACTGAAGCAGCAGAAGCGACACAAGTTAAAGCTGCATTTGATATTTCTAAACTAGTCAGTGCTACAGGATTAGCAATAACAGACGAGGACAAGGAGGCGGACGAATAATGCCATTACCTGAAGGTTTTAGCGAATGGGAGAATTTACAAGACTTAGTTAGGCTTGAGCATAATAAATCTGTTCGTGCTTATTTCAAAAATCAACCGGACGAGGATATCTCCACACCAAAACGTAGGTTAAAGCATACTTGCATCATGAAGGATGACGATACCTCAACAATGACATTAATGAGAATGTGGCTATTCGAGATTACTTGTGGACATGCCCAATCTTTACAGCGTCCAGTTTACGGCATTCCTTGGCAAGAATTTCAATTCGACCGGACATTTAAACCGCAAATAAAACTTTACTTTTTAGAACCTTATAATTTCTCTACACATGGTGATGGTACACCACAAGCAGAAGGTGAAATCACTTTTAGATTGATGAACGAATCTAGCGAAACCATTACTAGAAGTGATGCGGAAAGATTAGCTAGAGAAATCAAAACTGTTTTTGCTACTCCGGCATTTATTTGGAATAAAGGTAAATTCAAATGCACCTACACAGATAAAGAACGTGGTTATGAATTGAAATTATTGGTAACAAGTAAAGCCGAAGGGGAACGAATCATCAAAGCTGTACTTTCTATTCAAAATCACCCGTTTGACCGTGATTACCTGCAATACATCGATAACGACCGAGTTTATCCCTCAACTCCCGGTACACATCGAGTTTATGGGCGTACTGTTAAAAAATTTGTCCGTAGGCGAACAGCAGACGTAAAATTTCGCTTTGCACAATTACTAATTTGGGGACAACAAAACCCTGTAAATTTAGTTTCTGTTTCCGGCACTCGTTTGAGAAGCGTTATTGAACGGGTGTAAACGTGAAATTTGGACATTGTGCCAAAAATTTAACGGACAAACTTATGTTATACGCCTGGAAATTATGACCTGTGAACCCTGCTATGACTGGAGTGTAGATAAATACAAGCCATAAATAAATACTGATATGGGCAGACGTAAAAGCGCCAAAGAACTAGAGAAACAATTGCAATACGCCAAGGCGCGTGAGGCTTACAATCCACCTTTGAGAGAAGATGGTGCAGCTACGCGCAGACAGCCAAAAGTAGCTGTTAAGTATGCTGTTCTTTCACCCTTAGCTGAAACTAATGCAGCATTTACAATTCAAGCATCACAGAAAGGAATTAATTTCTTCGGAGACCTTGCAGCATTAGGACTAGCCGCCGCCGACACTGACCCCGCAGCGCCAAGAGGATTTAAGCCAGCCACGATTCATGCAATGGTCGCTGACTCTTCTCCCGCAGTCGTTCGCGCTCAAGGCAGTAATCGTCCTTATGTTCGCTACGGTGCAGGTACTAGAGGTGGTGGTACTCAATACAATTTCACCGCACCAATCACATCTGATACGCCTGCCGGACTTAAGACCAAGGTGACTGGCATAATTACCGCCAAAAAAGCCTCTGTTGGTGGTGGATATGGTCGTATTTGGTTTGAACCGGAAGATTACCCTTACGCAGCCAGTGGTGAATAATGCCTAACTTGTCTACTCCAGTTCTTTGGTATCCAGGACAGACAGAGGTTGATTTACAAGAGGAAATTGACCTGATGCTGGTTCGTGCTAAGTGGACAAGTGCATTTTTAAAAAATGAAATTCACGCTGATACCTTCCTTGATTTTCTGAATGAACAAGGCTATGACGTGTTTGACCTTGCTGACGATTGGGGTCTAGGAGATGACGTTACAAGTTGACCTTAAGGCGGTTGGAGCATGGGAGTTAACCTACTATCAAAAGCATACGGGCAACTTAAACAACCGCCGAGTCAAAGCGCCAATTATTGACCCTATTGAACTGCCCTACCTGACGGATAAACATCTATTTCTAGTCGGGGCAACTTCGAGCAAAGCCAAACCAAGCTGGGTAAGGGCGGGTTACTTTTACCAGCAAATAGACGGTATCCAAATCAACGACACCATCATTTTTGAGGGATTGGGGGCGGTTCCTAGTACTGAGGTAGACTACACCCGCCGGATGATCAAGCTCAATGCTATTGAGCTTGTTCAGTTCCCCAAGATTTCAGATACATTCCGCCTACGATTTGAGGCGTTGCCCTGGATTGAAGAAATTACCCTTGGTATTTGGGAATACGTAGGAACTGAAACCGACTCTACAGAAGAATTAATTCAGTCTGTGAGAGCCAAACTAGAAACAATTGAATTTAAAATTGATAATTTATGACTTCATTAAGCTATTCAGCATTGGCTGAAAAATTACCCAATGGTGCGGTTGAATTTGTTGGAAATAATCAAGTTAAACTGAATCTTTCACTGGCTACGGAAGCAGGCGCAAGCCTGACGTTAGATACCTCTTGTGTTAAGGGTGTTGTCAAATTGATGCAGGCATTAAGCTCATTAACTGACCAAGTAAATGAAGCGCGAGTCAATGCTAATCTTGCACCAATTCAGTTTACATCTATGCAACTTACCGGTACACCAGAATCACCGGAATACGAGTTTACTGTGCGGGTGAAGGTGGACACAGCATTATTTATTGATAACCTTGATGATCCGACTGACTAATTATGCTGAACAATTCTAGTAATACGGTTGAGGTTATCAAGTTTGATAGCTGTATTCATGGCGAAAAATCACTTACTAAAAATGTAGGCGATAAGGTTTTAAGCGAGAACGGGAATCGCCAATATGCCGTCTTTGTCAATAATTCTCTTTATGACATCACCTTGATATTAGGTGATAAATCTAAAGGGACTGTTGGCAAAGGCATCATTTTAAAACCCCGTGGTGGCAGTTTTGAAATCAATCAAAGCAATCTCTATATCGGCGAGGTTTCTGCTATTTCTGCTAATAACTGCAAGCTTTCTTTTGTGGAGTGTATTGAATAATGGCTTTATATAATCCTTCAAGCGTTACTGTAGTTGAATCAACCAGCAGCACTTCTACACCTTCAACTGTTGCAGCTTCCACCAGTAGTCAGACCATCGCCGCCGCTAATGCTAATAGAAAAGGGCTAACAATCTGGAATAACTCAACAGCCAATTTGTATATTGACTTTGACTCGGCCGCTACTACATCAGAAGCGGCAGTTCCAATTTCTGCTGGCGGATATTTTGAAATGCCATTTAATTACACAGGGATAATTAGTGGTATTTGGAGTGCTGCTAATGGTAATGCTTTGGTTCGTGAGTTAACGTAATGCCTTTAACAATTCCGTTCAATGCCACTGGACTTAATAAGCCTACATTAATTGTGCGGAGAGTCGCAGCACAAAATATTTCCCATGCAACCAGCACTAAAATAATGTGGGATACCGTAGTCAATGACTCAGCCAATGGTTACAGCATTTCGACAGGTTTATTTACTGTTGGTTTAACTAACAGTGGCATTTATTTTTGTACCGCCAGATGTAGCTACAGTGGCGAAAATGTACGACGGCATCTGCTATCCGTCATTGTCAATTCGACAAGTTTTAGACTTGATGACGCTAGAGGCTCTGCCGACGATAAAGGGTATGCAGGCGGCTCTACACTTTTGCTTTTAAATGCAGGCGATACCGTAAGAGTTGAAACTTATCAAGAAAATTCCACCACATCCACAAAAGCAACTGCTAGTGGTGGTACAAATCTTGAATGGTCAATGTTTAGATTAAATACTTAAAATGTTTCAAACAATAACATTTCAAAAAGTACCTCGAATATGGCGAATTCAAGGTAATGTTTCTGGTGATTTATCTACACTGAACCTTGAGATTTTATGGAAAATTGATTGGGTAGACGAGAACGGAATTACTATCAATTCCGAGCCAGGCGGCGAAACGATATTTTCACCAACTCCAGAATTATTAGCAAGTTTTCAAAATATCGCTGATGCTATTTACGCTCAAATAAATCCGCCCGCGCCGCCACCGGAATAAGTATGAAAATTGATATTAATAATGCTTTGACTGTTTTTTCTCTGTTATTTATGTTGTTTGGCGCTGTCTACAGACTCGCTCAAGTAGAATCCAACATCAACGCCAGGATTACAAGGGTTGAGACAAATGTTCTATCTGCGGTTGACCAGCTTAAAGACAGCGTTAACGGACGGCTGTACACGATTGAGAAAAATCTTGACGTTCATCTAACCGAGTACGAAGGTAGAAAGGAACACTACGACTACCGGATACATACCTTTGATACGCAATTAGAACATAAATTCAATCGGCTTAAGGGGCTGATAAAGCAGCTTTCTGGCTTTCTCAACAGGGAGTCCGGCTTTATTCTCCGAGATGATGAGTACTAACTCTCTGGGGATTCACTCTAGTCAGTTTCCAAAATGAGTAGCATCTGAGTAGCGCGATCGCTCACTGCGATCGCCAAAAACAGGGTTAAAAATAATCAATATGAGTAGCAAATGAGTAGTATGTAATTGCAGAGATGCTCAAAGGCTTGATTTTAAAGGAAAAAGCGATACTTCCCAATAGTTATTGGGATACTGTTCGCCAATGCCAAATGGCTTCCAACTTGCCCAGTGCTGGGGTGTCCAATATCGCTTGGGTTTAGGTAACATAACTAAATATATAAGGCTTTTCAGTACTTGTTATGCCAAAATAATAATCTATGCCCAAGTCAACAAGCACCTAATTCTGAGCGTATCCAAAAGGTTTGATTAGCAACAAGGCTTATGGTTATTAGTTGATACCTTTTCTACGGTTCTTTACCTTTTTATTTCATTGTTTAGCATCACAAATCCTAAAGAAGAGCTTGTATAGAGCGATCGCTCTCAGAAATACTGCATGATTGTAGAGTGCGATCGCTCCAACTTGATCAGAATTAATAGTTTACTGATTGGTTGTATCTTGTTGTTGGCTTAACCAAGCTTCTAAATCTGCCACTGTGGCAAAATCTAATAATGCTTCTCCCAGCAATTCCAATTGTTCAATAGATAATCCTTGAATTTGCTTGATTAAAGATATATCGATTTCTCCCAACCGCCGATTTAACTGGCGCAGAATTAGTTGTTGTTCTCCCTGTTGTAAACCTTGTTCTAAACCTTCTTGTCTAGCGCGTTCTCTATCTTCCTGATACAGTGGTGCTAATCTCATCACTAACTCCCGATCATCTGTTTCGATATTCTGGTTAATTCGCAAATTTTGTTGCAGGCTATAGAGTAATTCTAGCGTCACTCTTTTGAATGGGTGAGTGATTGGGAGTGTGACTAATTCATCAATTGCTTGCTGCTGTACCTTACCACGTCCTAGTATTCTCAGCCATAGTGTTCCGGGAATAGATGGTAACTGATGAATTGCAACTATAGTTGTACGGAAATACTTGGGTAAAAAGTATACTCCATCTCCCCAATCTAATTTTAGTTGCCCACCATACCCAGAAATGATATTTTTGGAGGCTGTGGGTGTGAGTATCCACAGTTGAGGAATTTCTGCTTCTGGTATTTTAATTTTATTGCGTTTTGCTTCTCGTTGGATTGCGCTTTTGATTTCTAATAATTTAGAGATACAATCGCCTATTTCGTCTATTGATGCAGGGTTGCGAAAGGGTTCAAAGATGGCTGGTGTTGTGGCCATTCTGCCTAATATTCCCAATGTGGCTAAATTAGCTGTTTGGTTGGGAATTGGTGTGAATAACACGTCTATTTCTTTGACTTCGGCTGCGACTCGACTTGGTGCTTGAACTGTTCCGAATGGTTTGAGGAGTTCTTCTAGGTAGTCCTTGGAAAATTGGTCATGAATGAATCTTGTCATTCCTTATGGCATCAGCAATGATGATTTATGCTATTTTACCAAAGCGATCGCAATAAAATCTCAGCTTATTTAAAAAGTGCGATCGCCCTAAGTTATATTTGCAATTTGGGTAAAGACGCACTTTTGATAAGAGTATTTATTTCAAACGTAGAGAAACTCTTAGTCCCTGTTGATTAATTTTACCATCAATTCTTCCAGAGGCATTGTTAATTAAAGCAATCGCATTTTTTTGGCTAACTCTTGTTTTGTTAGAAATAAATTGATGTGCATTTTGTTTAATTAACATCTGGGCAAGATTCTGTCCATTTAGTTTTTGTATTTCACTTCTCATTTGATCAACAAATTTGTCTCTAAAATTCCCTTTTTTATAGATGATCAAGTCTCCTATTACATCTCTAATAAATCCTTGATTATTACGCTTTAGATTATTTTTACCAGGATTTACAATTAAATTACCATTGTTAATACTTAGCAAAACTTCTTGAGAAAAACTACCATCATCTATTGACCAAGGTGTATAGTGCTTCTTGCCAAAAGTTTTAGCAATTAACTCTCGGTGATAAAGTCTCCAATTACCTTCTATTCGATATCCTCCATTTATAAAACTTCCTCTTAAATTGCTGATGTCTACTTTATTAAATTCTGTATCTTTCTTTCGTCCTTGATTGTTAATTAACAAATCTCTTGTGTGCAACATACTATCCAAACATTGAGCAGGAATGGTTGCATAAAACAACCAACCATGACTTCCTATATTCATATCAAAGTTTTGCACACATTGAAATTGTGCAATTAATAAACTATTTTCTGGTATTGCTTGAACTGGTACAAGAGATGAACTCATAGTCATTATAGATGTTAAACATAAAGCTGTAAATAAACTCGAAGATTTCATGCTATGTTTATCCTTTAAAAAACCAATGAATTCACTATATAGATGACTAAACAGTTTATAAAAATAAGGCGCTCACACATCTATTTATCTATTTCAGAAGATTGATTGTTGAGATAAATCTTTGATGATTCTGTAGAGAGATCGCACTAGAAAATATGGCTTACTACATTATTATGGGCCAGCATCTGCACATTTTTGTCTGAGAATTACTCTACCCTTGCGTTTGACAATTAATTGTCCGGTTGGCTCCCCAAAGATAGTATCTACAGAAACTTGATAAACGTAACCACCGGCAGCACTCCATCTCATCACACTTGAATTACCATCATTTGTATAGCGTTCTTGACCGTTATACAAAATCAAATCTGGACTTCTATCAGGACGCTCAGTATAGTTACCCTGAAAAGCTGTGTATACTAATTGACCCTGAGAATTTGTATTGGTAACTACTAAGAATTTTCCTGTATTGCATTCGTAATCAAGGGCTTTAGCTGTTTGCCCAAAGGACAAAATATTGAGTGAAAAAATAGTTAAAGTCAAGGAAGCTGTACTCAATTTTTTCAAGATGAGCATTTTTATTCTCCATTAGTACTAAAGTTCTACAAGAAATAGGACTTACGCAGGCTCGCCAATTTGTTGGCGTTCTCAGGGGCTTTGTTAAGCAGTCCGTTTTGGGATTTGTCCCTATGAGGAAGTGCTGTTAGCGCAGCGTTAGGTCACCCGCAGGACAGTTTGATAAATTAAACTTTTTGGCAATTTGCGTAAGCCCTGAGAAATTAAGGAATAGGCGTATCTAAAGGCGCACTCATAGAGGTAAGTGGTGTAAGTACACCAGAACCATCAGGCTTAACTCGTAAAATCTTTCCTGCATTTATACCAGCACCAACTAACACAGCTGCATGATCTTGTATATTATTTGGCACTATTGCACCACATACAGACCACACACGATTAGGGTTTTTAGTATACGGCGCACATCCTGAAATTGGATTACTTTGATCAAAAATATTGAGTTCTCCTTTGGTATTGGAGCGACTACATAAGAAATCGGCTTTTTGCCAATCTGCAAATCCGCGAACTCGAACTTCACCAGATTTACTTTGGCACGCATCCATAAATGCTACAGCTTTTTGATCTAATTTTTCCGTAGGTATATAGTTCAGCTTACCTTTGTAAGTAAACTGTCCATTAATTATTGGACTACTCCAAGACCAAACATTAGTTTGTATATCTTCAGCCCTAGCAGACTCAAAGGAATGGAACACAAGTAATATTGACACAAGGCTAATAATATTGAAAATCTTTTTATTTTTCATGGAATCACCGATCTTTAGAAAAAAAGAGCTACTAGTACATTCAGGAAAAATTGACGAACACATCATATTTCTAATGTATTCAGCGATTTCTCGTATTTATCTAACTGTTGATTAGGGTTTGACTAGTATTTATGGTCACATAAGTCACTTTAAAAGTTTTTTGTGACACAATATTTTAATCACAAATGTGACATAAAAACTTGCGCTAGTCAATCGGTAATTGATAGATGTAATGCAAATACATACAAAAACAAACAAATATAAATACTCTTAATAAAGTAAAACAAGTTTAAACTAGCTATCCTGAGCTAATTTGCCGAATTAAATGGCTAAAAGAATTACTGAATAAGCTTTTCAATACTAAGTGCTATTTATATCCGCCTAATTACAGAGGGCGATGAGGTTAATTTTTATTAAAATAGTCACAAGTGTGAGTTAACTATAAGGCTAGTAACAGTAAAGCATGAACCAACAACAATTCGAGGTGATATTTGAGAAACTGACAAGCCGACGAAAAGAGGTATTGCAAAGGATACTGGCTGGTGAGACGGATGCAGAGATAGCTGCGGCGATGAATATTGGTGAGCCTAGTGTCAGAAAATTTATTGAAAGGATATGTCAAGAGTTTGGGCTAAATAGTGAACATTCTGATAGCCGTCGCTACAAACGCTCAGAGTTAGTTACACTCGTTGCCAAACACAAGCCTGACTTACTCAGTGAGCGTCATCCTGAAGTTACACATCAAGTAATAGTAGCAGAGACGGAAGATACTGATGATGCTAATGTGACTGAATTCATTATGCAACTTCTGTCAACGCATCAACCCATAAATGAGGAATTTACTAAATTTATTCTGCGGTTTAATTTCAATGAACAGGAGAAAAAACAAATGCCTAAAGCTCTAAATAAAATTGGCTATGAACATTACTTAAATAGTGATTTTAATAAAGCGTTATCTTATCTAAAAATTGCTGTGGAATTAAAACCAGATTTTGCTTCGGCTCACTATAATTTAGGTGCGACTTATGAAAAGTTAGACGACTGGAATCAGGCTTGTGAACATTATAAAATTGCGATGCAATATCAAAACCGGGCGGCTGATGCAGCGATTAATAATTTAGCTCGGTTAGATATTTTACAAGGAAACAATGCGGCGGCGATAGAATTAATTGAGCCAATTTTATCAAGAGTGAAAGATAACACCGTCAAAGCAGCGTTACATAAGAATTTGGGTTGGGCATATTTTCAGCAAAATTTTTACCCACAAGCTAAACAACATTTACTCATATCATTAGAATTAGAAATTGATTATGCTGCTGCTTATGGTTTATTGGCACAAGTGCAAGAAGCACAAGGAGATAAACAAGAAGCAATTTTATCATGGCAAAACTTCCTAGAATCTTACTCTCATGATCAACAGTTAAAAAGAGTGCGTTGGAAGTTACCAGAATTAGAGGTTTGGAAATTGAATGCTATGAGAACTGTCAGTAGTCAAAATTTTCAAAATAGCGAGATCCCAGACTTCTGAAAGAAGTCTGGGATCTAGAGTTGATAGCTGGATGAAAAACATACTCTACTATAGAAACCCGATTTTATTTCTGAAAAAATTTCAGTAACGCACCGGAAACTTTGCGTTAGATGCGTTACGCTGTCGCTAACACATCCTACAATGATTTATAAAAATCTCTCTCCCTTGTCTACCCTGTCTTCCTTATCTTTGTTATTCGCATATCAACTAGGACTACTATATCAATTTGGTGGAACAGTTGGATCATCTTCCTCTTCTTCATCTCCACCAATAACGCTGTGTTCAATAATTGCTGATGCTGATATTATCATGGTTCATTTCTCCATTCACCTTACTGACGTTTAAATCAAGAGGAAGCGAGGAAATTTCTATGCTTTTGAAGTTGATTGTTAAATTTGCCCCGGTTTATTGTTGTTATTATGTCGGGAATTTCCTGAAATCCAAACACGAAAAACTAGGGAATATTGTGAGGTGAATGTAAGGTTTTTCAGCCTGAAGCAAGAAAAAGTAGGGAAAAGTAAGGTGCGGAGTAGATGTGTAGCGCCTGATGGTTAGATATCGCTTGATTTAAACATGACAACTACCCAGACAGGACTTACGCACCAAAATTGTCTGTGGGGATTGGGTGCGGGAGTGAAAGGGTATGGGGTGTATGGGTTTTGAATACTTACACCCATACACCCTCATACCCCTGTACCCTGTTCTAAAACCTTATTTTTTCGTTTTTTGCGTAAGTCCTACTAGATACTCGACTTTCTAAAAAAGTGGGATATCTATGGCTTGCAAAGTGCGGTAAAATTCTACTTATTTATATTGATATATAACCTATGCACTCCGAAGAAAAAATTCCTTGGGAGGATATTAAGAAATTAGTTGATGCTATCGTATTTCAATCTACTAAGAAGTATCTTACTGACTTAGAAGTGAAAGTATTAAAAGGTAGTTGGGAGGGTAAAAAATATGATGATATTGCGAGAGAGTTAAATTTAACCAATACATATATTCAAAATGATGTTGGTGCTAAATTATGGAAAAAACTTACAGATGCTATCGGAGAACCTGTGAGTAAAAGTAATTTTCGCCAAGCACTAAATCGCGCCAAGGAAAAGCAAAAATCACAACAGATATTTCCATCTACTAATCTGCGAGAACTTCCTCATCATCCAGTTCCCCTCAATTCTCCTCTCTATATAGAACGGTACTCACCAGAATCGCTGCATTACACTGTAGAATCTTTTTGTTATGAAGCGATCGCCCAACCCGCAGCACTCATCCGCATCAAAGCACCGAGACAAATGGGGAAAACTTCTCTACTGGACAGAATTTTGGCTCAAGCACGCAACTATGGTTATCGCACAGTACGTTTAAACCTCCAAGATGTAGATGAAGTAAATTTTAGTAACTTAGATAACTTTTTGCATTGGTTTTGTGCATACATTAGCCTAGAACTAAATATTTGCGATCGCGTCCAAGATTATTGGAAACAACCCATAGGTAGTAAAATTAGCTGCAAAACATACTTACAAGACTATATATTTCCGCAAATAAATACCCCCTTAGTCTTGGCTTTTGATGAAGTAGATCGTATTTTCAGTTATCCTGAAGTGTCTCAAGGCTTTTTTGGACTACTGCGAACTTGTCACGAAGAAGCAAATAACCGATATATCTGGAAACAGCTACGACTGGTAGTAGTACATTCCACCGAAAATTATGGGCTATTGGATATCAATCATTCACCGTTTAATGTCGGAGAATCTATAGAATTAACTGAATTTACATCTATCCAAGTCCAAGATTTAGCACAGCGACATCAAATTGATTGGAGTCATGATTTAGTACAGGAACTCATGGCGATGGTAGGAGGACACCCATATCTAGTGCGGATGGCGTTTTATCATTTCGCTCAACCAACCCCAGGAAAATGGGGAAGTTTAGAACAATTGTTGCAAGACGCTCCTAGGGACACAGGAATTTATAGTCAACATTTGCGCCGACACTTAGGAATTCTGCGAGCAAATGTCAAATTAGCAGCCGCATTCAAACAAATAATTAGCACAATTGAACCTGTATCATTAGACCCAATATTAGGATATCAATTGCACAGTATGGGACTAATTAAATGGCAAAGTAATCAAGTCATACCACGCTGCGAGTTGTACCGACAATATTTTAAAGAACGTTTGGTAGATTAAATAATTAAAAGTTGCTATGAACCCTGATACATCATTTAAGTCAGCTTTTAACTATTACAAAGTTGGCGGTAGCTTATCTCCAGAACATCCCAGCTATGTCAAGCGACAAGCAGATACAGAACTATATGAAAGTTTAAAAAATGGCGATTTTTGCTGTGTATTTAATTCCCGACAAATGGGAAAGTCTAGCTTGCGAGTTCAAGTCACAAAAAAACTAGCAGAAGAAGGCATCAAGTGTACTTCAATTGATATGACAACTATAGGCAGTTCTGAGCAAATTGCCGAAAATTTTTATGCAGATATCACTTTTGAATTGTGGTCGGCTTTTTTAGATGATATATCTAACTTTTATCCTTGGTGGAAAGAACATCAACTTTTATCACCATTGCAGCGATTAAGTCAATTTATTGATAAAGTACTGTTAATAACAATAACCCAAAATATTGTGATTTTTATCGATGAAATTGATAATTTAATCAATAGAAAAGCCAAAGATGAATTTTTAGAATTTATTCGTGCCTGCTATAACCAACGTGCAGATAAACTGCAATATAAACGCATTACATTTTGTCTGTTGGGTGTAGTCACACCATCAGATTTAAAAGATAAAAAGGGGATACCTTTTAATATTGGTAAAACAATTGAGTTGGCTGGATTTAGTTTAGAAGAAGCCCAGCAATCTTTAACCAAAGGATTAGTACAGAAAGTCGATGCACCTGAAGTAGTTTTACAAGAAATCTTATCTTGGACTGGTGGACAACCATTTCTGACGCAGAAATTATGTAAATTGATTCTGGAAAAAGGAGAAAACGCAAAGCTAAATATTGATGATATAGTTGAGAATTACATCGTTAAAAATTGGGAATTTTATGATGATCCAGAACATTTAAGAACAATTAAAAACCGATTACTAATCGGTAAAATATCAGCTTATAACCGACTAAAAATTTATCAACAAATATTGCATGAGCAACACATTGATGCTGATGATAGCACTGAGCAAATATCATTACGCTTATCAGGGCTAGTAGTTAAACAACAAAGTAAATTAAAAGTTTGTAATAAAATTTACGAAAATGTTTTTAATCAAAGTTGGGTTGAAAAAAATTTAGCCACACTACCACAACTGTTAGATGTAGATGTCAATACTGAATTAAAAAGTTCTAACATCTTAAATTATAGTTTGTTAGTACCCATAGCTCTTATTCTGGCTATCATCAGTTCAATTTCTCTGGGTTTTTCATACATAGTTGTTGAAAGTCAGCCGTGGAATCAAGCCTATAATAGTAGTAATATAGGGGCTATACTTGAGTGCCTTAGAGTCTGCTTTTTATTGACATTAGAAGTATATGTAATTTGTTCAGAGTTTAGTCAAGAAGCAATCCAGTTAATTCAGGAAAAAAGATTATATTTAAGACGTAGAGTTACATGCTTGGTAGGATTTATCTTTTGTTTAATGTTGGTATTTCATCACTTTTGGTATGGGCCGCATCAACTCTTAGGAAATAGCCAAGTAACTACAGAAGAATATTTTCATCAGTATCTAATACCTTATATATGGTATTTTCCTTACTCGATTGTTAACTTCATCGTTATAGGTGTTCCACTGTCTAGCTTAAGCATACATGTTGTTATAGAAGATTGTAACAAGCTTAGGATAAAAATCAAAAAATATAAAAATTATTTGACTCAAGTAACAAATGAAATATCTTTATTATCTTATATTGATAACAATGAAATTATCCAACAATTTAAACAAATCTACTGGTATTTTTATGAAAAAATTAACCGACCTCTGAATTTGCTCTTAGGTATTGTAATTCTGATTTATTTTGACGCAACATTCAGTAAAAGCACATTATCTCATAGTGCCTACTTCTGGACACAATTATTTTGTATATTCGGTTTTATGACTCCGGCAATTGTGTTGATTTTGTGGGGATTATTAGCATATCGAAAAAGTAGGGAAGATACTATTGGTGTTTTATTTAATTTTAATTGTGATTTCACGGAAATTGAAAGTCAGTATAGTACATTTAATTTATTAAAGAAAATCGTTAGGTCGAATATTTTTTTAATTACAATTTGTATAATCTGTTGTTTACAGATTATCTACACAATCTTTAAATTTTAGGTTTCCTTACTTGAATTATGGTGAAAATCTCGAAAAGAAAAGTTACTAAGTCTGAAGCGGAGTTACTTGTTAGACAAATCAAGCTCACACCTAACATTATTGGTTATTCCTTAACCGAGTGGATGGCAGCAGAAAATATAATAGTAGCTGAAGACGAAGAAGGGAAAATGCTAGGAGTTTGTTTAAATTATGATATTGATAAAGATTGGTATAAAATAGCAGCTTTATTTGTATTTGAGGAATTTCGCGGAAAAGGCATTGGCAAATTATTGTTTTATGAATCATATAAAGATGCTGTAAGCAGACACAAGCATTTATATACCATCAGTGCTAATGAAATTGTTATAAAAATGATGAGAGATTTAAATTTTTTGTTATTTGACAATTTATTAATGATGCCTAAAATGGGTAGTCAACATAAATGGATATTATGTTGGCATTCTCTAATATGGATCATGAATTTTTATAGAATTAAAGAAATAATTAGGAAATCAATAGTTTATCCGCATCATACCAACTTTGTTTATGGTATTCATATTGTTCAGTGTAAATAGAGAAAATACATCATTTTAATAAAATCGAAAGTAAAGTTGCAAAAGAACAAGCATCTAGTGTCAGCCAGGAGGAAAGTATTGTGAAAGCCGTCTTAATGACAGCAGCCGGTAGTCCCGAAGTACTGCAATTACAGGAAGTACCAACCCCTAGTGTTCCTTTGGATAATAGGCAACTTTTAGTCCGCTTGGTAGCGGCTGGGGTGAACCCGATTGATACGAAACTGCGTAAACGTGGCACTTTTTACCCTGATCAAATGCCGGCAATTTTAGGATGTGATGGTGCTGGTGTTGTGGAAGCGGTGGGTGCTGGTGTACAAAAGTTTCGTCCAGGGGATGCGGTGTTTTTCTGCTATGGTGGTTTAGGTGGATACCAAGGTAATTATGCAGAATATACGGTTGTCGATGAGCGATTTGTGGCGCGTAAACCTACATCTGTGTCTTTTGCGGAAGCCGCAGCCGCACCGTTGGTATTGATTACGGCTTGGGAAGCTTTATATGAACGGGGAAGATTGGAACCAGGGGAACAAGTACTAATTCATGCTGGTGCTGGTGGTGTGGGACACGTAGCTATACAACTGGCGAAACTCAAGGGTGCGGCTGTTGCTACAACGGTGAGTACTCAGGAAAAGGCGAATTTTGTGCAGCAACTTGGCGCAGATTACCCGATATTTTACAAACAAACAGATTTTGTTCAAGCTACTTTAGATTGGACTGGTGGCGGAGGTGTAGATTTAGCGTTTGATACCGTTGGTGGCGAGACTTTTCAAAAAACCTTTCCGGCGGTGCGGGTGTATGGTGATATTGTGACGATTCTGGAACCTGATGCGAATACGGTGTGGAAAACGGCGCGGAATCGCAATCTCCGCATTGGCTTGGAATTGATGCTAACACCGATGTTGTTAGGACTGGATGAAAGTTTGCAACATCATGGGGAAATTTTGTCACAGTGCGCGACTTGGATGGGACAAGGGAAGCTGAAAATCCAGGTTAATCATCAGTTTCCGTTAAAAGATGCAGCAAAAGCCCATGAATTAATTGAAACTGGTGCGATCGCGGGTAAAATTGTGCTGCTGATTAGTGATGAATGATTGACATTTGAGTAATTTATTTCTTCCAGGCCAAAATACGCTGAGAAAAGCGCAGAGGTTCGCAAAGAATCTGATGTTTGTGTTCCTCTGCGGTTTATTTTTGAGTTTTTCACTACCTGCGTCTGCTGTCGCTGCACAAACGCAACTCGAACGCACACCCCTAACGCTAGAAATTTTACAAGAAAGAATAAGTAAACCAATACTCCGCGAAGGTAATTTAACTGTTGATTTGCGGCAAATGGTAATTGATTTGCGTCCAGAAAATAGCAGTTTTCGAGATACTTTTTATCAGTTGTTGCGGAAAGAATTACAAAAGGCTGGTGCGAAACCTTTGGGTTTAGATTTGAGTTATTCTGTAATTCAAGGTGATTTTATTGGCAGTGATTTGGGTTTACGTACACCTTTATATGCTCAGGCGAT
This sequence comes from Aulosira sp. FACHB-615, assembly GCF_014698045.1. Lineage (GTDB taxonomy): Bacteria > Cyanobacteriota > Cyanobacteriia > Cyanobacteriales > Nostocaceae > Nostoc_B. Next base: position 2,320 of record NZ_JACJSE010000053.1, on the reverse strand, counting down.
CGCACCAATTTTCACTGCTACTGAACAAGCACAATTAGAAAGTTTACGTCTGGTTTGTTTACAATCACTAGCTATTACTTTACCCAATTCTAAAGATTGTCGCTCACTCTTGGCAACTGATTCAAATACCTCTGGCGAAATTAATGTTTTTCGTGGCACTTTAACGATGGTAAATACGAGGTTTAATGGACAAGTTAATTTTCTGAATACTTTCTTTCTTCAGGCTGTCGATGCTCAAAATGCCATATTCTTACAATCAGCAAACTGGAGTGAAACTAGATTTAGTCGTTTGGTTAGCTTTATGAATGCCACTTTCCGCCAAGGAACTAATTTTCAAGGTGGGATTTTTTTTGATAACGTTAATTTTAAACAAGCCCAATTTCAAGAACTGGCTGATTTTCGTAGTAGTTTTTTTGTTCAATCTGCTAACTTTAATCAAGCTTTGTTTAAGCAGTTGGCTAAATTCGCTAAAGTGCAATGGCAAGGTAATATTAATTTTGCAGATGTTCGCTTTGCTGGTCAAGCCCAATTTACTAAAGCCAACTTTAATCAGTTTCTGTTATTAACAGAGGCGACTTTTGAACAAGCTGTGAGTTTTCGGGAAGCCCAATTTAATCAGCCTGTGAATTTACGCGGTGCTAGTATTCTCAATTTAGCAGATTTTAGTGATGCAATTTTTGCGAAAACTGCTTTTTTAAATGTGCCAGGATTGAGTTTTAATTCTAACCAAGCCAAAATCTTAGGAAATCTTGGTCAAATTGGTAAGAGGTTTTGTGTACCAGGTTTACAAGGTAATCAAAATGTTTTGCGGAATTTAAGCCAGAATTTTCGCCAGCAACAACAAATTGCTGATGCTAATCAATTAGAGTATCTCAAACAGCGACTTAGATTAATTGAGTTGAGTCAAAGGTTGTTAAGAACAAATATTAATAGTGCTGCAATAACTCAGTTGATAAATTTGGGTTTTTCCGCAACCCAAGCAGAAGAAATTATTAACCGTCGTCAGTTCAGAATATTTCGTAATAGTTCTGAGTTATTAACTTTAGCAGATATTGATTTAGAAACATATCATAAACTGAGCGATCACCTGAGTTTTGGTGAACCTCTAGCTTTAGGTGGATGGATATTACAAGCTTGGAGTTGGTTAGCTTTAAGTTTACTGCTATTACTAAGTGGTTATGGCACAAGTTTTTGGTTAGCTTTTGGTGTAGGTGGTGTAGCGATCGCGTATTTTGGGTTACTCTTTTGGTTAGTAGATCGTTGTCGTCGTCTTCATCCCATACCAATAGTTCCCACCTACTACGAAACTGTTGCGATATTGTTAGGTTTTAGTTGTATAGAATTTTTCAGTTTATTAGCTATATTCCGCAATGCCGAACAGCCTTGGCTAACCTTGGGATGTTTATTGATGATTATTATCCCAGTGCCAATCACTTTAATAATTCGATTATATCAACAAGGACGCTATCATGACTTAATGGATGTTTCTTACTTCACCGAAGATGGAACATTCCGCCAATTGCGATTATTAATTGGACGTTTACCAGTGATTCCCCGCAATCAAACATTTCGGGAAAGATATATGCCATTATTGAGCGATCGCCGTTGGAATTGGTTAAATTACTATGACTTTAGCCTGAATAATTTAGTGCGATTAGGATTTAATGATATTCGATTACGTGACCAACATTTACCAGGAATTATTGCTACCCTTGCTTGGTATCAATGGAGCTTGGGTGTACTTTATATTACCCTCATTTTGTGGACGCTTTCTCGTACAATTCCTGGATTAAATTTACTGATTTATCTAAAATAAACAATTTGATCTGCGTACTCATTCGTATCGCATTAGTGGTCTCGACTTCACTCAAATTAATGGCTTTGGCACTTTGACTGTCATGCAAGCTCGTCTCGGCGTTCCCAATGCCATCACTGCTGCTGCCCATAAATTGGCACGTATCTTTTATCGCCTTTGGACTTCTGGAGATACATTTATTGACGCTGGTATGGATACTTACGAACAACAGTATAAAGAACGGATACTCAAAAACCTCAACCTCAAGAAAAAAGCTCAAGCTTTTGGCTTAGAACTCATTCCTATTTCTGATCCCACGCAATGTGTTTCTTAAGAGTTAAGAGAAGAGAGAAGAGAGAATAAAAACTAAAAAGCTCCTTAGTTGTAGAATTGTACTAAGGAGCTTTGAGTGTAAAAAGAGACCTGGCGCCGAGCAATTGTGGCAGGAGGCGACCCTCCAACTATCGTAGCCGCAGCAGCGTTTCACCTCTGAGTTCGGGATGTATCAGTGTGGTTCCACCGCGC
>NZ_JACJSE010000052.1 GCF_014698045.1 Aulosira sp. FACHB-615 | reverse complement strand
GAGCGCATCCAAGAAATCTTCGACCAACTGACATTTGAGCAGGTAATTTCTATCTCTTCTTATAACTTTATCCTGGAAGCTCTATTCTATGCAGCTTCATATTAAATTGGTATAAGATTAGCGGCGTTCCTTACATCGCTCACTTACTAAGTGTGGCAGCACTCGTACTGGAAGCTGGCGGAACTGAAGAAGAAGCGATTCTCTGGCTTAGTTCAACAAGACCAAGGAGGCAAATCCACTCGTGAAGAAATCCGCCAGCGTTTCGGTGATGCAGTCGTTGCAATAGTTGATGGCTGCACCGAATCTGACACATACCCTAAACCACCTTGGCAAGAACGCAAGCAAAAGTATTTAGAAAATCTGCGGTGTGCTTCACCCTCAATCCGGCGGGTATCTTTGGCAGATAAGCTGCACAATGCGAGGTCATTATTGGCAGACTTACGACAACATGGCACTAGCATTTGGCAACAGTTTAAGACTGGCAGGGAAGGAACATTATGGTTTTACCAACAGTTGCAGCAAGTTTATAGTGCAGGTGGTTCCGACTTTTTGACCCAGGAGTTTTCACAAGTGATTCAAGAGCTTTGCGATGCAAGCTAAGAGTTTGCTTCTTTTTTAATCCCCATTCGGGGACTTATGGCAGAGCGCGATCGCGTTGGAATTTTTAATTGTCCCCTTGCGGGGTAATTGGGTTTGGAAACTCTTACGAATTGGCTCAAGTATGACGTGATGAAGTGTTTCAGTCCCCTTGCGGGGTAATTGGGTTTGGAAACTTAATGACTTAGGGCATGGGGTTGATAAATGGTTTGTTTCAGTCCCCTTGCGGGGTAATTGGGTTTGGAAACTAGACTACTTTTACAAAACATGGACTTACACATAGAGAGTTTCAGTCCCCTTGCGGGGTAATTGGGTTTGGAAACTGTTTCTCTGGCGATCGCTAGAATCCAGTCGTTGAGTTTCAGTCCCCTTGCGGGGTAATTGGGTTTGGAAACACTTGATTGTTCTTTCGATGACCATTATCGTAAAATGTTTCAGTCCCCTTGCGGGGTAATTGGGTTTGGAAACGTCATACTGTACTATCTTTGTATCAGACCAGCGTAAGTTTCAGTCCCCTTGCGGGGTAATTGGGTTTGGAAACCAGGTAAGGCGGGGAGCATCAATTTTCTCATCATATATAGAGAGTTTCAGTCCCCTTGCGGGGTAATTGGGTTTGGAAACTAAACTTTTTCAGTAAATCCTGACGATTTGCTGAGTTTCAGTCCCCTTGCGGGGTAATTGGGTTTGGAAACGTAGATCCATCAACAGGAAAAGCCCCTATTGATCCAATGTTTCAGTCCCCTTGCGGGGTAATTGGGTTTGGAAACTGCTCGAAGCTGAAACTGTTACAGAGCAAGCTTCCTGGGAAGCGATTTGACGAACCTCAAAAAAGAGTCGATTTCAGCCGCTATTATTGCAACTCATTCTCAACTTCCCTGATTGGTGAAACGCTGTAATTATTATGTTGTCAAGGTTCTGGCGATTTTGACGAGTCTCCAGGGTTTTTGACCCCGCTTCGACTTGCCAAACATCAAGCTGATTACCTAATCATAAGATGAGTATTTTCTATTGTCGAGTTTTTTTACACTTTAGATCAATCCGTAACCCCATATTCTTGCTCAATCACACTTAGCAGCTTTTCTTCCACATCAGTCAAATATGATCGCTTCAGTTCCCCCAAATACTTCAACATAGCCCTACCAGCTTCTTCCAAATTCTCGCTCTCCTGCAACCGTGTGATGCGATCGCATATCTCCTGCATCTGCTGACATTCCTGGGGTAAGTAATCATAAGATTTGAGATGCTGCACCCCAACAGTCATTTCGCTATTCCAAGTTCTCACAGTGCAACTAAACTCATGGGCGGCAACCACTATGCACCAACAGCCACCCTTACCTTTAACCCTCTTGTACCAAATGGAGAGAACCCAATCGCTGTCAGCTTCAGAATCAAGCTTTGATATTGTTTTCCAAAAGTGGTACAAGAGGGTTAAGTAGCGACATTTTTAGTTGAGTCTACAGCTTGCAGTCAGTTCTACATTCAAAAAAGTTCCTGAGCGCGGTGTAATTGAACGCAACTGCTGAACAAAACCATTAAATCTGGCATCAGTTATGCCGAACCCAGCTTCAGCACAAGCAGATAAACCGCCTTCGATGGGAATAGGAGCGCCTGCTCTTGGGCTATAGACAATAAATTTATCAACAGTACCAGTACCGACCGCAAACCCGATAACTTGGCGAACTGTTCGCAACGCAGCATTATCTAATGCACCACCAATACTGCCAACACTGATATTAACCGCACGACTTTGGGCTAATGCTGGCGCACTCATCGACAATACTGCTCCGAAAATCATTAAACTGGTTAACTTCTTCATTTTCTTTTCTCTAAAAAATCGAAAAACTAATATAGATTTTGTTACTTACTAGCTAATATATAGGCATTATCTGAAGATAATCATTGATTAAAGCAGGGTTTAAGAAATAGCTTTTTGGCAGATTTTATGCGTAATATAATACAACCTGCGATGCTTTCTCCTGTCCTTGACGTTTGGAGCATTCCATAATTCTCTGCACTACATCCAAACATTTGAGAGACAGCAATAATATTTAATTGCTGTCCCTCAAAGAAGAATACAAATTTTGCTAATTCAACAAATGCTTATGCTGGAATCAATACTGTGTCAATCACATGAATCACACCGTTATCAGCTTCCACATCGGCAGTGACAACTGTCGCATCATTGATTTTCACACCACCATTAGATGCGTCAATCTTTAAACTACTTCCTTCAACAGTTGGAGCCGAGTCTAAATTGACTACATCGCTTGCCAACACTTTCCCAGAAACAACATGGTAAGTCAGGATTTTTGTGAGTTGTGGAATGTCTTGAAGCAGTGCGTCTACTGTGCCTGCGGGTAGCTTAGAAAATGCCTCGTCAGTTGGTGCAAATACAGTAAATGGGCCAGGACTCTTGAGAGTATCCACTAAACCAGCAGCTTGTACTGCTGCTACTAAAGTATTAAAAGAACCAGCACCTACAGCAGTATCAACGATATCAGCCATGTGTTTTAGGAGTTTTTGTATGTTTCGTTACTAAATATATAGTTATATTAAGACTATGACTATCTATCTATAGAGGGTTAAAATTATGTTAGAAACCTGATGATAATCGAATAAATTTGCTAAATCAAGCAAATTTAGTATATTTTCCAAATTTCCAGATTCTCGATTAGGAGCAACACCTCTCCTGAAATTGGGAAATTTCCGATAATCAAAGCCTCAAGAGTAGCAAATCATCCATTGCCGTACTCGGATTCCAAAAGCCTCAACAATTTCTCCTCCAACGCCGTTAAATAAGTCCGCTTCAGCTTCCCCAACGACTCCAAAAACCTCTGCACCGACTCCTCCAACTCACTCGAATATACCTGACTAATGCGATCGCGTATCTCCTGCATCTGCTGACATTCCTGGGGCAAATAATTGTAGGACTTTAGGTATTGCAACCCAACCGTATACTCGCCATCCCAGGTTTTCACAGTACAACTAACGTCGTTCACTTAAGTGACAATCACCCAACAGCCACTTTATACCATTTTAGATTTTGGATTGGAAATTGCTGTCTGCACCTGGATTGTGTCAATCTATTTGTCTCAATCATTGAGTGAATTGGTATTACCTCTGAGCTTTGGGTTGTCCTTAGCTTTAAAGTCAGATAATGTCTTTGTCTTGGATTGACAAGACAAAGACATAATGGAATAAATATTGCCCCAAAATTCCTAAAGGTGTCAGCATGACTGTTATCACTCCCGAACGTCTCGTCATAGAGGAAAACCCTTCTCACACCGCGCACAAACCAGATCACAGACTCTGGATTAGCGAAGCAGGAGGGCTTACCCAGTTCGGTGCGTTCATCGAAGTCCTGCAACCTGGCTCTCGTTCATCACTCAAGCATTGGCATAGTGCTGAGGATGAAATGGTCTATGTCCTTGAAGGCGAGATCGTACTCATTGAAGGAGACACAGAGACTATACTACGTCCTGGCAATGCCGCAACGTTTCCAGCAGGAGTGCCTGTTGGTCACTGTCTTGAGAATCGTAGCTCCCAGGCAACGCGATGCCTAGTAGTCGGCACCCGATCAGCAGTAGACACAATCACGTATCCTGACCTTGATCTGGTGTGTCACCGAGATCGAGCGTTGCCAGACGACATCTGGACTAACAGTGCCGGAGAAGCTGCTTTGAGTCCCTACTAGGAATAATTGCAGAATGCTTTTTGTAGGTGCAATGTGTGACTGTATTCGCAGGAGTGTCCAAAATAGCCGATTGCCCTAACATTAGTTGTCGTTGGATTAGCATTGTCAGCAGTGCTTCAGCAGTCGTAACGTAAAATCCCTCTTGTTGAACACGCAACTGTGATAGCAGCATTGCCCCTAGTATCCAGTAAGCGAGAGAATACAGGAATATGCAATGTCCGTGCAATTTCTTCTGACAGGGTACTTTTGCCAGTGCCAGGAATACCAGAAAATAGAATTAGTTTCATCTATTCTAGTTAGCCCAATCATAGGTTGTTCTCAGACTAGCAGGCAAAAAGCAGTAATTTAGAAAATTGCTGCTGACGAAGATGCTAATAAATCTGGGTAATTTAGTTCCTATATTCCAACTCTAGAACACTCAACAGCTTCTCCTCTACAGCAGTTAAACAAGGACGGTTCAACTTCCCCAACGACTGCAACAGATTTTTGACTGTATCCTCCAGAGAATCAGAATATATTCTACTGATGCGATCGCAGATTTCTTGCATCTGCTGACATTCATCTGGCAAGTATTCATAAGATTTGAGATGTTTCAGCCCAACAGTTAGTTCTCCGTCCCAAGTTGCTACCGTGCAACTAAAGTCGTTTACTTGGCTGACAATAGCCCAGCAACCGCCCCTACCCCTAAGTTCTGGATTATCCTTAGCTACAATTTGGCAAACCTCGCCAATCTGGTAGGTGTTGGGTACTTGGGTTCGCTCCATGATACGCTGCACTGCATCTTTGACGATACGATGAGACGGTACTTTACCCTTGGCAGATTCTACAGCTTGTTGCCATGCTTCGGGCTGAATGTCCGGGTCTAGCTTTGTCAGTGGTCTAACTTGCCACTCATTAGTCGGCAAAATGTGATCGTTCCGATCACATTTTTCAGCCAGATTATCAAAAACAGCAGCCGCATCCATTAAAAGGTAAGATTGGCGACGACTATGGCCAAATCGATCTCGGCAATATTCCTCAAAATTTTTGTGTGTAGAACGATAGAGCCTGCGATCGCGTAATTCTGCCAAAGCCTTACCCGCTTCAAAAAATGCTCTCTCGACTTTCCGTTCCAAGTGCAGGCGATCGCTCTGCTCTTGCTCGGTTAGTTCTGGTACTTCAACAGCAGAAACATCAATGATTGCTGAAGCTGGGTTTTCTGAAGGGGCGATGTATGAGTTGGGTGATTTGGGGTTGTTGAAGGTTGCAGAGGTAGACTTGTTGCGCTTACGACGGAGTGGGGAGTTCATGCGCCTACCTCTAGCTGACTAGCCCCTAAACTTCTTGTAGTTCTTGGGAAACTTGAATTTCTGGCATTGGCTCTAGTGGAGTAGTTACTGGGGAGTATCGACAGTAACAAATAACCACAGCCTCAAAATCATGATTGGGAATTTCCGGAGTATACTCCTCAACTCTGGTCACTTCCCAATCCCCAATTCTGCTATGGGTACTCGAATCAGGAAACTGTTTATCTGCAAACTTAGATACTTGATGATATTCTCTGAGTCTGTATCCTGGTTCTGGTATTGGAGAATTGGAAGAATCATAATGTTCCGCAAGTATGCTGGTATAAGCCTGGGTATGAGATAGTTGCCTTTCCTCCCAGCCTTCTGCTGACATGGATTCGGCCTTGAAAATAATGTACTTACTCATAAAATTAATTCTCCTGTTCGTAAGTAGGAAATTTAGTTTCACCTTCAAATACACAGTCAACTTTTAATACTTTGTTTCCGGTAGGTTCTACCCGCAGCAGTTTCCAACCGTACTTTTTCTCCATAGTGCGGCATTTTTCTGGATCTGTTGCAGCGTGCCGCGACTCTGGTTTCTCACCATTACTCATTCCCTACTCCTCTGTAAGAAGATCAACTTTAATACTAGGGCTTGATTAAATTCAGAGCAATTATACTCATGCTGCAATCATTTCATTTACATTTATGGATTGCGAATTAAAGTTACTGATTTTGCCTTCCTCGACTTCATCAACTACTTGAACTAACTTTTGTTCTTTCTTAAAACTTCCATCATTGCTATCGGGTACACGAACTAATAGATCGCCAACTTCACACTCTAAAATCTGGCATAGCTTGTCAAGGGTTTCCAAAGGTATTGATTTGGCTTTACCATATTCAATTTTTTGAACGTTGGCCAGCGACATCTCAAGTCGTCTTGCTAGTTCATTCTGTTGAAAACTTCTAGATTCTCTTAACTGTTTTAGTCTAATTTGAATTCGTGTGCCTTCAGCAAATACACAAGCTTGTCTTGGAATTATGTTATTAAGCTGAGGACGAAACCAAGCAATTAAAGCCGCTTCAAGTTCTGGTAGTAAGGTAGCATCCGCTTGTAAGTATGCAATTCTAATCCCAGCAATTGTGGCAAGCTCTACTCCTTTATTATGTGCTTGCCATCTTGTTTTAAGATTTACAGTCTTTCCTATGTATCGCACTACACCTTGAGAATCAATAGCAAAATAAATGCAAGGCAAGGTGGGTAATTGCGATCGCTCACAAAGTGGTAGGGAAGGTAAAGCAAGAGGATCTATAGTGGCAGGATTAATCGCCATTTTTCAACTCCTGGGCTGGTATCCATTTCAGTAAAATATCTGGTTGTATGTTGTATCGAGAGCAAATCGCATCCATAACATCTTTGCCAAGATACTGAGCGGAATTGTTGTACAAGCTATACGCAGTAGTCCGGCTAATCCCAGTTTCTTGCCAGAACTGATAAACGCTCATCCCTTTGCTGTCAACAAATTCCTTAATCCGATTTCTCATGGGCATACCTTATATTGCCACTGAATATATTCACAATTAACTGTTATTGCAAAGTAGTTAACACTATTATAGAGTAATTGTAGTATAAAGTTAACCAAGAATTTAAAGCTCTTTTATAGCCACTGAGTGGAGTGACAGATTCGATAACTGTCTCTGCACAGTGAACTTTAGTAACATTTATAGCAACAACGCTTAAAACTGCTCAAGCTAACCCATGTCGGACTCAGAAAACCCAAAGCAAGTTAATAACAATGACTTACGAAATGCCCAGTTTGATGGTAGTTTGATTAATGCTGGTACAGTAAACGCTGGGCAAATTGGGGATAATGTCTACAATATTCACCTTGGGCAGTCCAATCTTAAAAATATTCAAAATCTCAAATTAGAACCTAACACTCTCAATGAGTTGGTGAATTTATTGCGTCCTTTTTTGGAAGATGAGAGAAGCCGTCGCCCATTTTTAGTTTTAGCTTTAGGTAATGATGCACCTGTGTTGCAACATATTAATTGGAGTGGTGCTGTGGCAAGTTTTATTCCAGATATGTTGTGTAAGCTTGCTGATTATGGTGAAGTGGCTCTGGAAAAACAAGCACTATGGACATTATTGGAATATGTGCGACCGCAAGTAGGTGTAGATGTACAACAACGTATCGATAATTTGCGTCCTCTACTTGATCTGCGATCGCTCTCTTTGGCTGTAACTGGTACGACATCGATTGATGTTCTAGTGCAAAAAGTACGTGAGGGTCTGCATGATAACATTCAAAGTTTGCATAGTACGATACCGCTTTGGGGAATAAACCGTGGAGTTTCTTTGGCTCATTTATTTGTCGATGTCAATATTTTAGAAGGAGTTAGCAATAGTCGCAGGTCGGAACTTGAGGATTTGTGGCAAGATTTTACAACAAATCATTCCAGTTCCCAAAGTTTAGATCGGATTGGTTCGGGCAAAAAACAGGAGCGAGTACCGGAGTTATCGGTGCTGGAGCGAAATACTAACTTGATGGTAGTGGGTAAACCTGGTTCCGGAAAAACAACATATCTGCAAAGAATTGTAACTGAATGCAATGCGGGAAATTTACAAACACAACGAATTCCTGTATTGATTCAAATGCGGTATTTTGTAGATGATGGAAGCAAGTATGCCTATAACTTGGAGCAGTTTTTGGCACAACTGTGGGGGTTGAATGATACAGATATCGAATTAATTCTAAATCAAGGTAAGGCATTAATACTTTTGGATGGATTGGATGAGGTTACAGGAGAAGATGCCAAGCAAATCATCAAGAAAATCAAGAGGTTTGCTCGTTTTTATCCGCAAGTGCAAGTAGTAGTAACTTGCCGCACACAGACCCTACCAGATTTATTCGATTGGCAATTACAACGTTTTACCTGTATAGAAATAGCGGATTTTAATGAGGAGCAGGTAAGAGCATTTGCAGCGAACTGGTTTGGGGCGGTGTGTGTGGATGTAGAGGAAAGGCAAACGAAGACGGAGGAATTTTTAGAACACTTGTTTCGAGAAGAAAATAAGCCAATTCAAGAACTAACCATTACACCAATTTTGCTAAGTTTGATTTGTCTCGTGTTCCACCAAACGGATAAATTTTATTCTAAGCGTTCCGAGTTATATAAGGAGGGATTGGAGTTATTCTTGGAACAGTGGGATGAAGGTCGAGGAATTGGGAGATACGAGATTTATTCCAATTTCTCATCAGAAAAAGAGCTAGAACTTTTAAGCTATCTGGCGGTAAAAAAGTTTGAGCAACAGCAGTATGTGTTGTTTAAGCAGGAGCAATTGGAGGAGTATATTGCAGAATTTTTAGAAATAGAACGGTGCAAAAGTCGTGTGGTGTTAAGAGCGATTGAGTCTCAACATGGGTTATTGATTGAGCGATCGCAGAACGTATGGTCATTTTCGCATTTGACATTTCAAGAGTATTTGGTGGCGAAGTGGTTTTGCGATCATGGGAAATTTGATGATTTGAGCAAATATGTTATACAGCCTTATTGGAGAGAAGTCTTCCTATTAAGTATTGAAATGGTAACAAATCCAGAACCTTTACTTCTTAGTATCAAGAAAGTCATGGATTCTCTGGTATCTAATAATGAAAAGATACAGAAGATGTTGTCGTGGTTATTTGAAAAATCGAATTCTGAACTATTTTTTAGCTCACAAGTTCGAGGTCGCGGCTTTTATCTTGACTTAATTTATAATTACGAAGTTTCTCAGACATTTACCCTAAATAGTACTGTTATATCCACGCTTACTCTATATATGGCTTTAAAAGAAGCCAACAATAATAGAATTGATCAAGTGTTCATTCTGGAACATTCACTCTATTGGTTGATTAGATGCTCTCGAACTTTTACTCCATGTATTCTTTTTATTAAGAGATTTCGAGATGAAATGACTCAACTTGGTCATGCGTTCCTCAATGCAGCTAAATCGTGTCATATCCTTTTCACTAACAATATGGTTAGCATCGATTTCTACAGTACATTATTAAGACTGTGGCATAAACTTCTAAGTTTTAATCATGATTCAGAAGAAGCATTGTCGGAGTGGTGGAAAACTTATGGTGAAGCTTGGACTTTAGATTTAAGGCAAATAATGATAAATTATTTAAATCTAGGGTACGAATGGCAATTTGATATAAAAGATAAAGAGTTACTTGAAAAATACTATGCTGTTGGACAGCTTCTAATTAATGGGTTGACTAACTGTAGTATGAATAGCCAAGCCAAATCAAGAATTGAAGCATTACTTTTTCTACCCATTGTCGAAATCGAAAAACACAAGTATTAAAGATGAATGCAATCACTTAGACATTAAGGTAAATTAAGTGTATTAGTAGTTTGTTCCATAAAGTACAGTAACCGTGACCGTACAATTATCCACACCTGATTTCCAACGCCTTACCCGTATCGTACAGAATTTACCAGACTTTGCCAACGTGCGCGATCGCCGTCGTTTAGTTGCAGGCGCATTGCAAGGTGTAGCCCAAGCAGATGTAATACTAGGAAGGTTAGATTTGGATGGCGCACCGATGGGCGTGGCTGTAGAAGTTGTGCGATTTCTGGCGCAGTTTGGACGAGTTGCTTACGATAAAGAAGCCTTGGCTGTATTCCTCAACTACATTCAGCCTTTCACGGGAGATGAAAATTCAGACTTCATTGTAGAACTGTTTCAGAAATACCCACTTGATGTTCCAGCCAGTCCTAACCGTGAAATTGAGCATTGGAAGGGAATGGACAGTGTGGCTGATATCAAGGAAAAAATTATTGGGGAAAACACATTACGCGATATTTACATTTTAAACTTGGCTCTAGAAGCTTCAAAAGCAGTAGTTCGTATTGCCACTCCAGACAGCTTAGGTACAGGCTTTATGATTGCACCTGATCTATTAATGACCAATAATCACGTTATTGATAGTCAAGAACTAGCAGAGAAAAGTGATTATAGCTTTAACTATCAATTGGATATTGACGGTAAGCAATGTCCAAGCCAGACTATTGGAGCTTTAGCTGGAGGTTCTTTTTACACTAATGAAGAACTGGACTATACAGTAGTAACCCTAAAAGATGTACCAGACTTCGGCAAACCCTTAATTTTCAAAAGTAAGTTAATGCGGCGAGATGACCGTGTGGCAATCATTCAACATCCTGGTGGTCATTTAAAGAAAATTTCGATTCAGAATAATTTTGTTGCTTACGCCGATAACAGCGTATTACAATACACTACCAGTACAGAACCAGGATCATCTGGTTCACCTGTGTTCGATGATACTTTTCAAGTAGTTGGTATACACCATAGTGGAGGGATGCTTTCAGAACCAAATACTCAACGCAGATATCTACGTAATGCCGGAACAAGTGCGATCGCTTTGTTGAATGACCTCCAGAAAAATGCACCAGAGATTTATACCTGTTTATCAAGATAATTAGGCAATGGCAATAAGTAGCGATTTGATGCAAAAAATATTACCGTTACTTAGACCCTTGATGGAAAATGCTAACCAGCGTAGGGCATATTTATTTAGGGCTTTGGGTACTGATACGCCTGTGCAATATCGACTATTTTTTGATATGCCTACGAATGATTTTATCCCTAATTTAATTAATGAATTAGTAATCTTTGACAAAACTGCTTCTGGAAAGCCTGCGCTTTGTGCTTTATTGGGAGTCATTCGTGAGGATGTATCATCAGAGAAGCAAGTAAGCATAGATGAACTGACACGACAGTTGCTTAATAATACAAGCCAACAAGATATTTTAAAAGATTTACTAAAAGAGAATAAATTAACTACTAGACATATTCCACATGAAAAAGTTAAAAATCAAATAAAATTATTAATTTTAAATATCCCAGATAAGGATGCAATAAACAAGGCTTTCTCAGCAATTGTTCCTGATGGATGGTTCGACTGGAGAAATAAGCCCAAAGATGTTGATGATATTCTCAAGCAGCTAGAAGAAATTCCCCAGTCAAAACCTAATAATTCACCTTTATTAGATTTTGTTTTTCTAATAACTCAAGATAAAAATGTTCCTCAAACTATCTGCGAAAAACTCAAACAACTCTTAACTAATGAATCCTTTGAAGTTAAAGGTAAAACTACATCTACACAACTCTTACATTCCTATTTGTTAATTCAACTTCGACCAGAAGGGAGTAAAGAATTATATGTTAAAGCTTGGTTTATTCCTGATGATACAATCCAAGATCATTGGGAACGTTTTAAACCTCTAACAGTTGACGAGTTGCAACCAGAAATTCCGCTTGAGCCAGAAAAACTGCCAGTGCTGCTTAGTAATTTACTTCAACAATGCTTTGAAGAATACTTGCAAGGACAACCAACAGAACTGACTATTGAAATTTTCCTGCCACGCGATCACCTATGTGATGAAGTTGAAAAATGGATGTATCAAGATAGCGAAGGGTTTGATATAATTATTGGTGAAGAGTACCGAGTTGTAGTGCGTTCTTATGATCGCCTGAAAAAATTACGTACACAACAGGGTTCATATTGGCGCAAAAATTGGGAAAAAGTTCAGCTAACTTGGCAAGCTCCTCCATGTTATGAGCAGGCTATGACAGTTTCTCAAGCTTGTTTTGATCCCAACAATTTAAGAAATTTGTTAGTTGAGAAAATTATTCTTAAAATCTGCTGTAATTTATCAGACTCAGAGCGAAATGGTCTACTTAGTGCAATCCACAGTGCTGGGACACCGATTATAATTTGGTCACGTTGTGAGCTAAACAGTCTCAAAAATCCTGAACACTTTGATGCGTTACTAAAAAAACCATTGCATGAATTGTCCGCCTGCGTTAAAGAACAACGTCGTTTAGCAGCTGACCATGAAATGCACTTGGGTAATCATTTAGTCTTATGGTGGGACGACCCCAATCGGATACCACCAAACCCCGCATTGGAGTTTTCTGCATCATAATTTAGGAGTAAGCAATGCGCGATTGGCTGATTTTCCAAGGTACAGACTCACCACATGATGGAATCAAAAATCTTCCAGAACCACCAAAATGGCGTGAGTTTGGGGATGCTAAGGAGAAGCAGCGTGGACAAACCTTTCAAGTCCGGCGCAATGAAATTGAGCTTGTGAATGCAGCACTTTATTTACGTCGTCCTTTGCTGGTGACTGGAAAACCGGGGACTGGTAAAACCTCTCTTGCTTACAAAGTTGCGTATGAACTCCAACTGGGTTCTGTACTGCAATGGCCTATTACTACACGCTCTACACTGCAAGAAGGGCTTTATCGCTACGATGCGATTGCTCGCCTACAAGATGCTCAAGGAAAGGACAATACCAAGGATATTGGTAAATATATTCAACTTGGCCCTTTAGGAACAGCACTTTTACCCTCATCTCATCCTCATGTTTTGCTAATCGATGAAATTGATAAAAGCGACATCGATTTACCGAATGATTTACTCAATATCTTTGAAGAAGGCGAATTTGAAATACCTGAATTAGCCCGATTACCCCAAGAATACCAGACAGTACAAGTACGCACCTATGATGGTAATGTTGCCACTGTCGATAAAGGACGGGTACGTTGTACTCAGTTTCCCTTTGTTTTATTAACTAGTAACGGCGAAAGAGAATTTCCTCCAGCCTTTCTGCGGCGATGTCTGCGCTTGACAATGGAAAATCCTGACGAAACAGCATTAAAAAAAATTGTGCAAGCGCACTTAGGCGAAGAGATAATGTCAGAAGCTGATGCTCTAATTAGTGAATTTGTAAAACATCGAGACAGAAGCGATGCAGGCGATTTAGCAACAGATCAGTTGCTTAATGCTATTTATTTAGTAACCCGTGAAAGAAGTCCTGTGGGGGATGATAAAGAAAGATTGCTTAATGCACTAATGAAATATCTTACAAGCACAGAGGATATATGATTGAACGGGTAATTGGTACTTTTCAAAAGCTGGGTTTTGATTTAACCGATACCGAGATTGCGGATATCCTCTGGTTGGCTGTGCAAATGCGTCGTTCTGATTGTTCTTCAGTTTCTGAACCGCAACAGCAAACACCTACATCTACTTCAAAGGCAACACCGACATCACCCCAATTACCGTTAGAGCAAAATATAAATTCTTCAAAATCTACCAAAAAAACTGAAGCCAGTGCTAATGTCTATCCTCAATCTGCACAGGATAGCGATCGCAATTCAAGCGGCTTACCGATTAAAGTTCCTGCGGCTCAAGCATTAAGAAATCAGTTAGAAATTGCCCGCGCTCTGCGCCCGTTAAAACGTCGAGTTCCTTCAAAAAGGGAATTTGTACTTGATGAGGCGGCAACCGCAGAACGTATCGCTAAAGAAAAACTTTTATTACCTGTAATGCGCCCTGCTCCAGAACGCTGGCTAGAGCTTGCGTTAATAATAGATGAAAGCGCATCAATGATGCTTTGGAAGCAAACTATTAAGGAACTTAAACAATTATTAGAAAGACATGGGGCGTTCCGAGATGTGCGAACCTGGGGCTTATTTACTGATGAGAGTGGTAGAGTCTGGCTACATTCAAGAACTGGTTCTGGATCAAGTCAAAAACGATTACATAATCCTAGAGAACTTATCGACCCTAATGGTAGACGTTTGTTCGTAATTGTTAGCGATTGTGTTTCTCTAGCTTGGCATCATGGTGTCATTACGAAAGTTTTAGCAGCTTGGGCTTGCAGTTGCCCAGTAGCAATTATTCAAGTATTACCCCAGTGGTTGTGGGAAAGAAGTGGTTTGGGTGTTGCTGAGTCAGTTTTACTACGGAGTTCGTCTCCTGGAGTTCCTAATCAGCAGTTAGTAATGACAGCATTGGATTTGTTTGATGAAAGCGATAATTGCAACAAACTCAAAATACCTGTAGTAACGCTTGAGTCAGAATCACTAAAAAATTGGGCGCGTATGGTTGCAGGTTGGGGAGATGTACAAACTAAAGGCTTTTTACTTGCAACTCATTCAGAGATAGATGCCCATAGTGAATTAACTGAAAATTCTGGAATTGAACTTTCAGCTAATCAACGTTTGCAACGTTTTCGCCTCACAGCTTCACCAGTAGCACGGAAACTGGCAGGACTTTTAGCATCTGCTCCGATTAGCTTGCCAGTTGTAAGATTGATACAACAGACAATGTTGCCGCAGTCAACTCAAGTTCATGTTGCTGAAGTCTTTTTAGGTGGGATATTGAAGCCTTTGTCGTCAGTTCATGAGGGTGTGGAAGCTGATAATGTTCAGTTTGACTTTATCGATGGAGTACGGGATTTATTGCTGAATGGCGTTCCTTTAACTGAATCAACTGAGGTATTGCGTAAGGTTTCAGAGTATGTGGCGCAACGGGCTGGGCTTTCAGTTGATGAATTTGCTGCGATGTTGATGAATCCGGGTTTAGTTGATAGTTTCAATGGGGTTTTAGTTCGTCCTTTTGCTGAAATTACTGCGAAAGTTTTAAGGCGGTTCGGTGGAAACTATGCAGAATTAGCAGAAGAAATAGAACAATCTTTCCAAATTTTATCCCAAACTACTCTATCTCCAATTAAAGAACAATCTGCCCAACTTTCCTACGCATATCAAGTTGGTGGCTCATTACCGCCTGATGCACCTACGTATGTTGTGCGTCAGGCAGATACAGACCTTTATGAGGGTTTGAAAAATGGTGAGTTTTGTTATGTGCTTGGCCCTCGCCAAATGGGGAGATCCAGTTTGAGAGTTCGGGCGACAGATCGCTTACGGAATGAGGGTTTTGCTTGTGCAGTGGTTGATATCACTGCGATTGATACAGCAGATATTACGCCAGAACAATGGTACACTGGATTATTTCATACTTTAATTTCTAGTTTCAATCTTGACACAACTTTCAATTTAGAAACTTGGTGGATTGATAACAATACTCTATCGGTAGTAGAAAAATTTAGCAAGTTTATTGAAGATATTCTTTTAAAAAGGATTACTGAAAATATTACTATTTTCCTTGATGAAATTGACTCCATTCTCAACCTGCAATTCAATGTGGATGACTTTTTTGCTATTATCCGTAACTGCTACAACCGTAGAGTAGATAATCCAGCATATAACCGCCTGGCTTTTGTTATTCTGGGTGTAGCAACTCCCTCAAATTTGATTCAAGATAAAAGAAGCAGACCCTTTAACATTGGTCGTGCAATAGCATTAAAGGGTTTTCAGCTTCATGAAATAGAACCTTTGGCAAAGGGTTTAGCTGGGGTTGGAAATCCTCAGAAACTAGTGGAGGCTATTCTTTATTGGACAGGAGGACAGCCATTTTTAACTCAAAAGCTTTGTTTGCTTGCTGTAAAATCTAACATAGTTCGCCCTGCTAATGGTTATGAAGCTCATTGGATAGAAGATTTAGTTCGTTCAGAAATTATTGAAGACTGGGAAAAGAAAGACGAACCAGAACATTTTAGAACGATTCTAAACAGAATTTTATTTTTAGAAAACAATTCTATAGAATTATTAAATTTATATAAAAAAATATTAAAGCAAGGAAAAATAATCGCTGATGATAGTCGAGAGGAAAAAGAGCTAATACTATCAGGATTAATAATAATAAAAAGAAATAAATTAACTGTTTACAATCGCATTTATCAAAAGGTTTTTAATGAAGATTGGGTAAATCGCCAATTAGAGCAATTTGCATTGAAGAAAATACTAATTTTGTCAGGAAATCCTAATAGTATATCTCGTTTGCGTTTAGATGAAGAAGTACGAGAAATTCAAAATAGTTTGCAACGTAGTAAAAAAAGAGAGCAATTTGGGGTTACTAGCAATTTTATTGTACGCCCTGATGATTTATGGCGTGCATTATTAGACACTAAACCAGAAATCATATATTTTTCTGGTCATGGTGGAGTAAGTCAAGGTTTGGTTTTGGAAAATTCTTCTGGAGAAGCAAAGGCTGTTAATCCAGAATCTTTAGCAAATTTGTTTAAATTATTTAATAACACAACCGAGTGTGTTGTTTTAAATGGTTGCTACTCTGAGCTTCAAGCTGAAGCAATATCTCAACATATTAACTACGTGATAGGCATTAGTAATGAAATTAGCGATAAAGCAGCTATTAAATTTGCTGTTGCTTTTTATGATGCTTTAGGTGCAGGTAAAAGTTATGAAGATGCCTATAACTTTGGCTGTCTTGCGATTGCTTTGGAAAATGCCCCAGAGCATTTGATACCTGTTCTCAAATCTCGAAAAACTATATTAGAAAACAATTGTTATAAAGAAATTCGTAAACCTGGTTCATTAATTCGGATTAAAAAGCCTCCCAAGTTAAATGAAACTGCTTTATTAAATAGGATTCTTAAATATGCAAACCAGCAAGATTATCAAACTATTAACCTAAACTTTCAAGATGCTGATATTAATATTCTTGATAACCTAGATAGACTCTTACAATGGCTTTGTTCCAGTATAACTAACAAGCTGATTTTAACTGATAATTCAAGTAATTATTGGGATAATTGGAGAAGTCGTCTTGGTAGTAAAGTTACTTGCACACACTATTTAGAAGAATATTTATTACCTCAAATTCCAAATGCGATCATTCTCGTTTTAGATAATATTGAAGAAATTTTCAAATATCCTGATATTACCACCGATTTTTTAGGTTTGTTACGTGGTTGGCATGAAACAGCAAAATATGAGACTGTTTGGCAAAAACTGAGATTAGTAGTCGTACATTCCAAAGATACTGAAATCCCATTTAACATTAACCAATCACCCTTTAATGTGGGTTTGACCATTGAAATAAGCTAATCGGTATTTAAGCTGCAACATAGTGGCTATTACCTTTATTTTTGATTTTTCGATGCCACTTAATAACTGGAGTTTAGACTAAATGTGACTTGAAGAAGATTTTGGACAGGATGTCCAACTTTACCTTCCAAAAACGTCAAAAAAATAACATAAAAGAAAGCTAAACTGCTCAAACTATCTCCCTGTATGCAAGATAAAGGTTTTGGTAATAGCGATACTTACTGTGGCAAGCGATCTCAACCAAACGTAAGAAATCTCAGGAGTTAGGGAAAAGTTGGCATTTGAGTATTATTAGGTTGGATTTGCGTCTATGTCCTTCTTCCATTTTTGTTATTATGTCCATTTTCTTTATCCAAAGTTGCGTAGCTTGCCGCCGAAGGCATCGCTTGATTAATGTCTTAACGAAGTTATAAGTATTTCAGCTTGCAACTTGTCCAACTTCTTCTTCCAAAACCTGTCCAAAATCTTCTTCAAGTCACACTAACGCAAACAACTTACCCCTAAACCATCAGCACGTTCTCCATACCCTTCCGCACCACAAGATGTTTGCATTGGTACTGAGTGGAATGTAGCTTTAAAAGCCAACATAAATTTAGAGCGATCGCTTTCACGATTTAAGCTCTACGCTATTACTGCTTAGGTTTTACATACTTCATAGAAGAAGTATACCACTATTTCCACAGTTTGTGTAAATATAGGAGTATGCAGTGAGAGAAATCGTAATGCAAGGAATACCTTTAGATTTGGTATCCCGGATTGACTGGGGACAGGAATATGGTGAATTTTTATTTCAACAAAGAGAAGATAAAAAACTATCTAGAGAAGAAGTAGCACAAGCAATTACAAGGCTTGGTGAACCTTGCTCTCAGCAGTTAATTCACAAAATAGAGAAATGGAAGGGTAAAGGAGATCGGTCTGTTTCTTTGTCTCTTATTTTGAAATATTGTCAAATTTTAGGAATCGAACTGAGGGAGTTTTATCCTGTTGTATCACAAACCTTTAGTTACCCTTTGTTACAAAAAATTTCATCCGTAAGCGTTGAATAATTTCCATAAAATATGTAAAATATAAGAGACAAAACAAAGGACAACCGATTTAGCCTGGAAAACTTTTGCGATTGCCCTTTGCCCTTATATTCAAGGAATTCCATCATGCCACATACAACCCCCGCCCAGCAACCGCCCGTCCGTTGCGCTCTACCGCACCTCAAAAGAATTGCTGCCCTCGACGAACAAGCGATCGCTCAAGCCGAACTGAATCAGTATGTTGCGGAGCAAGCGCAGGCGATCGCTCCAGAAGAATTAGCAATCAAAGAAATCAACCCCCACCACTTTGAGATTTTTGCTGGTAAACAGTTAATCGCGTACATCAGCTACGACAACGCCGAGTTCGTCACGCAGCCTTGGGTAGTGATGGTAAATGGTAACGAAATCTTCCGCCACAACACCCTTGCCCGATGCCAACGCTTCATCCACTGGCACTACAAAGACAATACACTCCCATTACCTTTACCTGCACCAATCGACTACCCAGAAGCCCCTACAATTACAGAAATCTCCTTCCACGACCAAGAGGCTTCTGTTGATGGTCAACTGGTAGCCAGCGTTAGCTTCGACCAGAACAACTACCAGGATTTGTACTGGCGAGTGCTGGTAAATGACGTTGAAATTTTCCGGGACACTACACCTGAGCGATGCCACAGTTACGTCAAGCAGCAGTACCAGCAAGGCACATTACCAGTGCAAGCCCAGTTTGAAGAACCATGCACCACAGGTAATGAAATCATGGTACAGATTTTCAATGCTTGTGAACAGCACGGTTTGGAACTGCTCGATGACGGCATTTACCAAGATGACAAGAAATTGGGTGAAGTTGGGTTTACAGACGGTCACTGGTGGTTCATCCGGGCTGCTTCAGAAGGGCAGAAGGTAGCGTGTGAATCGGTGGATGAGGCTGTGCGATTGCTGTTGGTGGTTGAAGCTGGGGATTGGGAGGACTTGTTAGATAAGCCATTCGACCAACTCAGTCAACAGGAATGGCGGCTTTTGATGGAGTCTGAGCCAGTGCGGGAATTAGTTGCGGCGTAGAGAAAGAGTGGGCTTTTATACCCACTAACTTTATCCAATGATTTACCAGTTCCAAATATAACCACCTGCAATTGGGGCAAGCCTCAGTAATTGTGTCCCAATTGCTCACCCATCCCTTCAACCATGAGCAAATATATGCAACCCACAATCAGTATTCCAAGTGACTGGGAATACCCCAGATTCGCATTCGGGCAGCGTACACAGCAGGGCATAGTCATCGGCTTAGAGTACAAACCTGCTAATACGCAATTAGCCCATGAATACGGTAATTCTTGGCGTTATACGGTACTTCCTGATAAGCATTCAGATGAAGTTCAGCATTACTCTGATGACCAGATTCAAACGCTTTCTGTTGCAGAAGTACAGCAGCAGTTACAGATAGAAATTGAACAATATCAGATGCAAATCAAGCTACTTCAGCAGCAACTGGTGGCCATCTCAGGAGGTTCAAACGATGGCTAAAGTTATCGATTGTTATGTGGAAAGAACTGCTGCAAGACTACTGCGATCACTCAAAGGTTCGGGTGGTGCTATACCTCTGCACCGGATTCAGTTTTCGCAAACCATCATTCAGTATTTGTTGGACAAGAAATTAGTGCAAATCAAAAATACTGGACACGGCTTTTTGTTGGCAGTTGTCGAGAAGTTTTAACTACAGAAGAGAGTAACTCAAATGAATTTACCAGATTTATTGCTATTAGTTGAATCTGCAAAATATCTGATATCTCAAATAGAAAAACATCCCGGTTACCAAGCACTTGATTATCACCCTGATCTAACAATTGGGGATGCCCGAACAGCACTATCGTATTTGAAATGTGAACTAGAAGATAATCAACAGCCTTCAATTGTTTTCGAGAGTGTTGATTAGGAAAGAGCAATCGCCTCAATGAGTGCTTATATTGGGGCGATCGCTAATCAAATTTTAGAGAGTTATTTATGGCTAAATTCTTGATTGATTCAGACAACTATACCTGTCATCAAATCGCTAGTATTCTATCTCTGAATTTATCCATTGTTCGCTTTTGGATTCAGCGTGGTTCGTTGAAAGCTAACAAACATACTCCCAAGCATTATGAAATCGGGATTGGACACCTCAAACAATTTCTCGAAAACCCACCACATCAGATTAAAAAGCGTATTTCATCTCTTGATTCCAAAGCTATTAATCATTTGTTGGGTAAAACAGTATGACAGAACAAATCACAGACTTAGAAAGATGCTGGTTCTTATCTCCGCCTTGGGGATTCAAAATCTTTCAACTAGAAGCCAGATTACTTGAACGAGTTTACCTGAAAACCAACCGAAAATTTGGTTATTGCTGCGGCGTGAAGTGGTTGTATGATAACTGGATTTATTTAATTGATACTGGGACAGAATTATTACAAGCAACCAAACATCAAATCATTGCCACAGGGCAAGTCAACACTAACTTTCAATCGAAGTTTGCGTTAGGAGATAGAGTCATGCTTCGTTCGTTTGAGCATAGCAAGAAGCAGCGTTTAGTGTTGGGGATTCAGTTTCTTGAGGGAGATTGGTACTACTTGATTGAAATTGCATCCCCTACTCTTGACCGTACCAGCAATAAGCCAAATCGCTTTTGTCTAATTGCTGAAAAGGATTTAGTTAAAGTCAACTTTTAAGTTATTTTACCAACAACAATCATGGAAATCATCATTAACAAAATCCAAATCAGTGACAACGTAATCTCGATTAACTATGACCTGCCCTGTGATTCCAACCAGAGAAAAAATGTCAAATTCTCTTGTGACCAAGAAGCTAGTCCTGACTTTTATTCTGTTCTAAACAATTTATTAGAAGAAGCTATCAACACTTTAGGTTTAGACCAACGACTCTGGGCTAAAGGAACTGTTACAGGTGTTGTCTTCAAAGATAACAAAATCACGATTACCGTCACCAATAAAGTGGGGGATATTTATGTGACTGTCTCCACCCCAAGCATTCTTGTTGATGCAGAAGAATTGCTCACCCTAATTGAAAAAATCACTAGCGAAGCTGTTGCATACATTGATGGCAAACGGGCGCAAATGTCTTTGCTTGATAACGACGGGAAAGTAGTCGAAATTCGGCAGTTTCAGATGAACTAATTAGACCATTAAAAGCAAAGCGATCGCGCTTACCAATTGTTTCTGCTTGGTCAAAAATCGCAGCAATGCCCCAAAAAAATCACCTCACCTAACATTCCTCAACTGCAAATAAATATGACACACACACCTACCGAAATCACCCAAATCATCGAACAGATTAGACAAGAAATCAATGTTGACTCTAATGGTCAGGGTAAAGCAAGTATTCGGGCAACTGCAAGATTAGCTGATATCAACGACGCTGGACTTTTGAGAAGCTTGAAAACTGCTGCTGACATTTCTCACTCTAAATTGGTTGAAAAGCTTATCCGTAAAGGATTTGAAGCTGCTGACGTTTTAGGATGGTCGCAGTCTGGTATCCCTGATGTCGCTGTTGCCACAATACTGCATTATTACGGTTACGAAGCCGGGAAAAGATGTAGCCAACAAGCAAGACTCGCCTGTGAAGCGTTTGAAAGTGTGGGCGTTCGTGCCTGGATGCAAGATATCACAGGCTGGACAAAACCTGCACCTTCCCATGAAACCACCATGACCCAAATCCAGTTACTCGCTGCGATCGCCCAACAGATGGCAGAACAAGAACAACGTTTAATTCAACAGCAACAACAGCAAGCCGAAATTTTAGAAAGGCTCAAAGCCGTCGAAGTTGAGCAAGACAGAGTAAATACTCCCTCCGGTCACAAGTACAGTATCGTTGGTTTCGCTAATCTCCAAGGATTAGAAATCTCAGCCAAAGAAGCGAGTGCAAAGGGAAAGAAGGCCAGTGCTTTGTGCCGTAAACAAAACATCGAAATTGAACGCATTCATGACCCCAGATTTGGCAGAGTCGGGTTGTACCCCGAAAGCATTTTGATTGATGTGTTTTCTTCGGGACAAAACTAATCCAGCGTTGCAATGACACCTGTTTAGTTCAAAGTAATTAGCTCTGTAACAAACATCCTAAAGCGGTATCGGGCTATACCGCTTACTTTTTCATGCGTCTATTTATGGAGAGGATATGGCCATAACAACAAATCTTGAATCTCATCATCTGCAAGAATGGCTAGACAGTGGCGTTGACGAAGAACTGATTGCTTTGAATGTGCGATCGCTTGTCGGCAGAACACCTTATGAATACCTGCTCTACAGTCCAAAAATCTCCCGCCGCAACGATGGGCGATTGCGGGACAGGGATTTGAAGAAGTACCAGCACATTGAACTCGGCGGTTGGTGGTGCAGTGGCATTGACCCGCTCAACGATTACATAGCAATGCTCTGGGGTTGTTTCAAACCCGACAAGCCCCGGCGTGATCCGCAGAAAATCCACAAATTCATCAAGTATGAGCATCCTTACAGGGAGCAAACACGCGCTTTCTTTCTCCAAGTTACCAAGAAGATTTGGGTGAAAGTTTCAAACCGTTGTGGTATCCCAATCACTGAAGAGGACTTACAGCATCCGGGTGGTTTCTGGCACTGGGTATGGAAGAACAACGTGCCAGTGGTGATTGTCGAAGGGGCGAAGAAAGCTGCTTGTTTGTTGAGTGCTGGTTATGCTGCGATCGCAATCAGTGGTGTTAACGCTGGCTACCGCACACCAAAAGATGATTCCATTACTGCCACTGGTAAGCCATCGCTCATTCCCGATTTGAAACATTTCGCAACACAAGGCAGACAAGTTAACATTTGCTTTGACAACGATACCAAACCTGAAACTGTTCAACGGGTAAGAACTGCTATCAGCCGGATGGGCCGACTGCTCATCAACGAAGGTTGTCAGCTGCGAGTCATCGACCTGCCAGGAACAGAAAAAGGTGTTGATGATTTTGTCGTTGCTCATGGTGAGGTGGCTTTTCACGCTCTGTACAATACCGCCGAAACTTTGGAATTGTGGGAAATTAAACTGTTTACTCTGCTGACTTATCCTCCAGCAATCGCACTCAACCAGCGATTCTTGGGTGGACTGATTGCACCAGAAGGAGAAAAGCTGGTTGTCCTCAAAGCTCCCAAAGGCACAGGTAAAACCGAGTGGTTGTCTGCTGAGGTTGCCAAAGCCCACGACCAGGGGCGGCGGGTTCTCATCATTACACATCGCATACAACTGGGTGAGGCGTTATGCGATCGCTTCGGCGTGGATTACGTGTCAGAAATCCATACATCCGATACAGGCGGTTTGCTGGGGTATGGCGTGTGCGTTGATTCTTTGCACAAAGATAGTCAAGCCCATTTCAACCCCAACGACTGGTCAAACGATGTCATTATTATCGACGAATGCGACCAAGTGTTCTGGCATCTGCTCAACTCTACTACCGATGTGGCCAAGCGGCGGGTAGCGATACTGCGAAATTTCAAGCAGCTGATCCAAAATGTCTTGGGCAGCGAACACGGTAAAATTTACCTATCTTCTGCCGATGCCTCAGATACCGATGTCAAGTACATTTTGTCTCTGGCTGGAGAATATAAAGTTACCCCCTTCGTGATCGTAAATAATTATCAGCCAGTGTCTGGCAAGTGCTACAACTATTCTGGTAGTAATCCCAAGAATTTGATTGCGGCGTTAGATCGGGCGATCGCTGCTGGCGGACATCATTTATTATGTTGTTCTGCCCAGAAAGCTAAATCCAAGTGGGGAACTCAGGCATTAGAGCAAAGGTTTAAGCAGAAATTCCCACACCTGCGAATACTGCGGATTGACAGTCATTCAGTTTTAGATCCGAAACACCCAGCTTTTGAATGTATTGCCCATCTCAACGAAATTCTCACGCAGTACGATTTAGTTATTGCTTCGCCCAGCCTGGAAACTGGCGTGTCTATCGATATTCGAGGTTATTTCAACTCTGTCTGGGGGATATTCCAGGGGGTTCAGCCTGTGGACTCTGTACGGCAGATGTTGGCACGATTGCGCGAAACAGTTGACCGCCACATTTGGGTTAGTCGGTATGGGATGGGGACTGTGGGCAATGGTTCAACTTCGATGGGTGGGTTATTGCGGAGTCAGGACATTGCAACCCAGGCAAATATCGCATTATTGTCGGCATCTGACAATGATGATTACTCGTTCATTGATCAGAATTTCCAACCCGAATCATTGCAAACTTGGGGTAAGCGAGGTGCTGTTATTAATGTCGAGATGCGCCGCTATCAAGAATTTGTGCTGAAGGGTCTGGCTGCTGATGGCTATACGATTATTGACGCGGATGATTCTGACCCTGATGAAACCAAGGAAATTGTTCAGGAAGTCAAAGCAGCTTCCAAGGAATTATATTCTGGTCAATGCTTGGGGGTTTCTGAATCAGAAGATGTGTCTGATGCGGAACTCAAGAAGTTGCAAGAAAAGCGGGTGAAGACGGAAGAAGAACGGTATCAGCAGCGTAAGGGTGAATTGTCCCGGCGTTATGAAGTTGACGTTACGCCCGAATTAGTCGAAAAAGACGATGACGGCTGGTATCCCCAACTGCGGCTGCACTATTACTTGACTGTGGGGCGGGAGTTTTTAGTAAACAGGGATAGCAAACGGGCTAAGGCACAGGCGGAAGTTGGGGAGAATGCGATATGGAAGCCTGACTTTAACAAGGGGCAGATGTTGTCGTCGGTGCGGTTGTTAGAAGAATTGAAGCTGTTGCAATTGCTTACGCCTGGGGAACAGTTGCGGGGTTCTGATCAGAGGATGCAGGAGTTTAAGGCTCACGCGCTACAGCATCGGTACTTGATCAAGAATTATTTGAACGTGACTATTTCGGAGAAGTTGACACCTGTGGCGATCGCACAGAAGTTATTGAATAAAATTGACCTGCGGTTGTCGTATGTTGGTCGGTTGGGGGAAAGAGGGAAACGGGAGTGTGTTTATAAGTTTGTTGCACCGGATGATGGGCGCTCTGGGATTTTTGAGAAGTGGTTAAATCGGGAGTTGGTGTCAGTCAGTAATAATATAAATGTACCAACACTAATCACTGACACAGCACTACTCCCCAGTAATGAGGATATGGAGGGACAGGAAAGTTCTACGGATTCTTGGTGGCGGCAGGTTAAATCTTACGCTGCTGGGTTTATGGAACGAGTGAAAGATGATGTGGAATCAATCAAAGAGTTCCTCTCCACCCTCACGAGTGATGAACGGTGGGGCGTGATGCTGGCGTTTGAGGAGGCGCAGCCAGAGGTGTTCGGGGAGTTGGTAGCACAGGCTCCTGAGTGGGTGACGTGGATGGGGTGACTCAAATAATTGCGAATTAGTTTGACGTACCTGCCCAAAGCAAGCATCGCTATCTTTCCCTACCTCCAAGAAGCTAATTTAACCAATTTTAGTTACTATTTAAGAAAAATTAGGAAAGTTTTGAGAGACGATGTGCGGCTAGAAGTTGAATTAATCAGGCGTATTGCAATACCGTAGCCAATTTACGAGGGTTCAACACCTGTAGAAACGGGATGAATACGTCCTAAAGAAGTAAGCTTGGCAAAAATCTGACTTAATAAAATAGGCTCAGGCATTTCA
>NZ_JACJSE010000051.1 GCF_014698045.1 Aulosira sp. FACHB-615 | reverse complement strand
CACTTCTTCCTAGCTGCATGGCCTGTAATCGGAATTTGGTTCACCGCGTTGGGCGTAAGCACAATGGCGTTCAACCTGAACGGTTTCAACTTCAACCAATCAGTGATTGACTCTCAAGGTCGTGTCATCAACACCTGGGCTGACATCATCAACCGCGCTAACTTGGGTATGGAAGTGATGCACGAGCGCAATGCTCACAACTTCCCCTTAGACTTGGCTGCTGGTGAGCAAGCTCCTGTTGCTATCTCTGCTCCTGCTATCAATGGCTAATCTTCTGAGATAGCAATGTTACAGCCTCGTAAAGTAGAAGAGTGAAGAAAAAAGCCCTCCAAAATGGAGGGCTTTTTTCTTCGTTTTGTAGTCTGATTTGTTCTGAACCTTAATTTATCTGATAAATCAAATGCGAGGCGATCTTCCACACTTTTCAAATTCTGATATTTTCTTATTTTCCTCTGCTTATAGTTATTAAAGAGCGATATAGTTGAGGCCTGTAACTCTATCACCTATCACCTGCTATAAAACAATTGTGTAGTCAATAGATTTTGGTTATCACCTAAAAAATCAATCAGTTTGCCTTATGTGTATGGAATTTGGGCGGGAAATCTGCGGCAATCTCGAAATCGCAGAAACACGGGAATGGTTAGTGACCAATAGCATTGGTGGTTATGCTTCTGGCACGGTGGCAGGTTTACTAACTCGACGGTATCACGGCTTACTGATTGCCGCTTTACACCCGCCTTTAGGTCGCACCTTACTGTTGGCAAAACTAGATGAAACTGTATTGTATGGCGATCGCACTTATCCCTTACATACAAATCGCTGGGCAAATCAAACTGTGAGTCCCCAAGGTTATCGACACATTGAATCTTTTACCTTAGAAGGGACAATTCCCCTGTGGCGGTTGGCGGTGGCGGATGCTTTGCTAGAAAAGCGCATCTGGATGCAGTTGGGCGCAAACACTACATATATCCAATACATTCTGCGGCGTGCAACCCAACCTTTGCAACTAACCCTCAAAGCAATGGTAAACTACCGCGATTATCACAGCGACACCCACAGCAACGGTTGGCAAATGTTTGTGGAAGCGGTGGAACAAGGAATTTGTGTGACGGCTGATCCCAGTGCTACACCATTTTATTTGTTGAGTGACAAAGCCAGTGCCACAGTCGTTCACAACTGGTATTATGACTTTGACTTGGCAGTAGAACGTTATCGCGGTTTAAACGACAAAGAAGACCATCTCCACGCTGCCACCTTCGCTGTGACTCTCCATCCTGGGGAAACAGTTACCTTTGTCGCCAGCACAGAAAAACAAATTGATTTACATGGTGAAACGGCTCTCAAATTACGCCGCACTCAAGAACAAAAACTATTAGGACTGTGGCAGAGTAATCGACCCATCACAGCACAGGAGTCTCCCGCCTGGATTAAACATTTGGTATTGGGGGCTGATCAGTTTATTGTTGATCGTTCTGTACCAGAAGAATCTCACGGCAAAACCATCATCGCTGGTTATCCCTGGTTTAGTGATTGGGGAAGGGACACAATGATTAGTTTACCTGGGTTGACAATTGCCACTGGTCGCCCAGAGGTAGCACGGGCAATTCTCCGCACTTTTGCCAAGTATGTCAATCAAGGAATGCTACCCAATCGCTTTCCTGATGTTGGCGAGGAACCAGAATACAATACAGTCGATGCGACACTGTGGTATTTTGAGGCAATTCGCGCCTATGACAATGCCACCAACGACGATCATTTACTCAGTGAACTGTTTCCCGTACTGGCAGATATTATTTATTGGCACTGTCGCGGTACACGCTATGGTATCCACCTTGATCCCACCGATGGTTTACTTTATGCAGGTGAGATAGGTACACAACTCACTTGGATGGATGCCAAGGTCGGCGATTGGGTAGTGACACCCAGAATTGGCAAACCAGTAGAAGTCAATGCCCTGTGGTACAATGCCCTACGCACAATGGCTAAATTTGCTCGCCAACTGGGTAAACCACATCAAGAATATGAAGCAATGGCAGACCGCGCCTTAGCAAGATTTTCTCGCTTTTGGAACGAAGCTTTGGGTTACTGCTATGACGTGATTGATAGTCCTGATGGTGATGATGGGGCGTTGCGTCCGAATCAAATTTTTGCTGTATCCTTACCAGAAAGCCCCCTCACCCCTGCCCAACAAAAAAGCGTGGTAGAAGTTTGTGGCAGAATGTTGCTGACTTCTCATGGATTGCGATCGCTCTCGCCGGAACATCCCCAATATCAGGGAATATACGGTGGCAATCAGTATCGGCGTGATGGTGCTTACCATCAGGGAACAGTTTGGGGTTGGTTATTAGGGCCATTCGTCCTTGCCCATTTGCGGGTTTACAAAAATCCACAACAGGCGCGGCAATTTTTAGAACCAATGGCAAATCATCTCACAGCATCCGGTGTTGGCAATCTCAGCGAAATTTTTGATGGCGATGCACCAATGACTCCGCGCGGCTGTACTGCCCAGGCTTGGACGGTGGCGGAGGTTTTACGTGCTTGGTTGGCAACGGAGAGTTAGGAGATGAGGGAAGGGAGACAAGGGAGACAAGGGAGACGAGGGAGATGAGGGAGACAAGGGGAGATTGGGAGTACCAGAATCAATCTGTTTGCTGTTTTTGTTTGTATAATCAGATACAGAGGCAATGCTATAATGAATGAAGGCTGGAGATTTGAGGAATCAATTAAGTAATTAGCGTTTCATCACCCTGACACCCCACGCACACCCCTAAAGAGAGATGAGCAATTTGCCACAAAATGGAACTCATAGCAGCGAGAATCAGCAATACGCTTCTTTGATAGAACAACTTGATTTGATGATTCGGGCGCGGTATCCCTTACTGTATGTGATTTCTGTGGAAGAAGAACCTGTAGAAGAAGTGCTGTTGCAAGTTGCAGCGCGTTCTGCGCCTCAGCGACAGGTGTTATTTTGGGATATTGTGCGGGGTTGGAGTGATAATGGTGCGGATAAAGGTTCTGTGATGGCGGCTTTATTACGCATTGCGAAAGCTGACTCGCAAACAGCAGCAATGTTTGTGCTGCGGGATTTGCATCCGTTTGTGAAAAATCCTACCACTGAGAAGAATGCACCGATTGTTAGGGAATTACGAAACTTAGCACGGGAGTTAAAGCGATCGCGTAAAACTATCATCACCACCAGTCATACTTTAGAACTTCCCGATGAACTACTGCAAGAGGTGACAGTTGTTGATTTTCCCTTACCCAGCGTCAGCGAAATCGATTATTTAATTACTCAGTTAGTCGTCCCAGATAAATTAAATATTGCAGGCTTGGCGCGAGAACAATTAATTAAAGCTTGTCAAGGTTTAAGCCGCACTCGCATTTCTAGGGTTTTGGCAAAAGCTTTAGCCGCCAAACAGCAGGTAAATGAGTCTGATATTGATGGTGTATTAGAAGAAAAAAAACAAGCAATTCGCCAAACAGGCATTTTAGAGTTTTTCACACCCCAAGAATCACTCAAGCGCGTTGGGGGATTAGATCAACTCAAACAATGGGTATTGATGCGCCAAGATGCTTTTACCGAAGAAGCCAGACGCTACGGTATTCCTAATCCCAAGGGGATGTTACTGGTGGGAATACAGGGAACGGGTAAATCTCTTTCAGCGAAAACTATTGCCCATGAATGGCGTTTACCCCTACTGAGGTTAGATTCTGGACGGTTGTTTGGTGGAATTGTCGGTGAAAGCGAAAGCCGAGTCCGCCAAATGATTCAGATAACCGAAGCAATGGCCCCTTGTGTATTGTGGATTGATGAAATTGACAAAGCCTTTGGCAATATTACCAGTGGGGTTGATGGGGATTCAGGTACATCGCGGCGGGTATTTGGCAGTTTAATTACTTGGATGCAGGAGAAAACCAGCCCAGTTTTTATTGTCGCCACTGCCAATAATGTGCAGATATTACCAGCCGAGTTGTTACGCAAAGGCAGATTCGATGAGATTTTCTTTTTGAATTTACCAACAGAAACAGAACGCCAAGAGATTTTTAAAGTGCATTTGCAAAGGTTACGTCCCAACCGCCTGCGGGAATTTAATTTAATTTCCTTGGCGAAACAAACACAAAACTTCAGTGGTGCGGAAATTGAACAAGTAATTATTGATGCTATGCACCAAGCATTTTCCACAAGAATAGAAGGACAAAGACGAGACTTCAATACAGAAGATATTTTACAGGCAATAGCGCAGACTGTACCCTTAGCTGCGATCGCCCGTGACCAAATCGAAGCCTTAAAGCAATGGGCAGCAGAAGCCGGTGCCAGGGCAGCGTCCAATGATATTCAATTAGTGGAGGAATTAAAACAATACTCAAACCAAAAAGGCATTGGCCCTTTAGAGGTCGATTAAAATAGAAAAACTATTTATTTTCTGCGCCTCGTTTTTAATCCAAAATCCCAAATCTAAAATCCAAAATTGGAATTATGTCTCATTTCACAACCATCAAAGTACAAATCAAACGCGGTGAAATTCTGCATGAAGTTTTGCAAGAACTAGGCTATCAAGTTGAGTGCAATACTAATGTTCGTGGATATCAAGGAAATACCACTCAAGCCGAGTATGTAATTCGCCAAAAAAACGGTTATGATTTGGGCTTTCGCCGCAATGGGGAGAATTACGAAATAGTAGCCGATTTTTGGGGCGCAAAAATTAATCAACAACAATTTGTTAACTCAATTAGTCACAAATATGCTTATAAAACTTTAATGGTAACAGTGCAAGAACAAGGTTTTAATGTTGAAGATGAAGAAGTATTAAAAGATGGCACTGTGCGGGTAGTAGTTGGGCGTTGGGTTTAATTATATTCGTGAGAATCAAGATACCCGACTTCTCGAAAAAGTCGAGTATCTGAACCTCTACCAAATTCATCCGCGTCCATCTGCGGTTAATTATTTTTTCCTCTCGCTTAATATATTGAAAATAGCTATATATTCAGCACAAAATATGTCACACTTTACTAGCATCAAAACTCAAATTAAAAATTCAGACGCATTAATTAAAGCCTTGGCAGATGTTGGGTTTAAAAATGTTGAACATCACCAAGTAGCACAGGCATTATATGGTTATCAAGGTGATGTGCGTCCTGAAAGTGCAGAAGTGATTATTCGCAAACAATATGTTGGTTCTTCGAGTAATGACATCGGCTTTAAGCGCCAAGAAAACGGTCAATTTCAAGCAATTATTTCTGAGTACGATCGCAGAAAATATAATCAGTCTTGGTTAAATACCTTGATGCAGCGTTATGGATATCACGCCTTGATGGCATCAGCTGAGGCGCAAGGCTTTACAATTGAAGCAGATGAAGTGCTGGAAGATGGAACAGTTAGAGTAGTTGTGGCAAGGTGGACATAATTAATTTGTGTTGAATTTACCCTGATATACCCCAAATCTTGATAGTTTTATCAAGACTGGTGCTAACAAGAGTTTTGCCATCAGGACTCAAAGCCATAGACCAAACAATCCCTAAATGTCCTTCTAAATTGTGAATGGTTTCACCTGTTAGTAAATTCCAAATTCTAATCACACCATTCTTTAAACCACCAAACAAAGTCTTACCATCTTGGCTAACACATAATGAATGAATATCATTATCGGCTTCTAGGGTAAGTGTATAAATTTTCTTGCTTGTTTCGATATCCCAAACATCAAGTTGAGTTTCTCCTCCAGCAATAGCAATTTTGCCATCTGGACTAATAGCAATACAAGAAATTCCTGGCATCGAAATATTTAAACCAAATGTTTCATATCCTAGAGTTGTGAGTTGTTTTTTGCGTTTCCAGTCCCAAACTTTGATTGTCCTATCATTAGTACTACCACTAATCAAAATTTGACCATCAGCACTCAGAGCAACTTTAACAATATTCATTCCCCAAACGTGACAAGGATGACTACCTAATTTATAGTATTTTCCCAAATGAGGCTGTTGCCAAACATGAATATTTTTATCTTGGCTACCACTAATTAAAGTGCCATCAGGAGCAACCACAAGTGATAAAGTAGCGTCAGTATGACCTTTGAGTGTGCGAATTTGTTGCTGGTTTTCTAAATTCCAAATTTTGATTTCCTGCCAATCGTTAGCATACAAAGTTTTGCCATCTGGACTAAATGCCAGTCCATAAGGTGCTGATAAACCTTCGCTTAATGTGCAGATTAATTGGCTTGTTTGAATATGCCATAATTTAATAGTTTGATCGTGGCTGCTACTAGCAATAGTTTTTCCATCGGGACTAAATGCGATTCCACATACATCTGATGTATGTCCACTAAAAGTAGTTAAGCATTCAAAAAATTGATAATGATATAAATTGAATTCGGCAATAATTTGTTCAGCACTAACTTTTTTTCTTTGATGTAATAACTTATATGCTGCTGCTTTTAACTCTACTGGTTCATGTTGCAAACTTTGAATGACTAACTCTACACCTACATCACCATAATCTATTGCTGGTGCGATCGCAGCGATTTTTGCTTCCAGATTATTACTTAACAGGCGATATTTAACACCTTCAATTCCGCCGAGAACTAACCCATTTACAGGAGGTGGTGTTTGTCCTCCCAGCACAACATCATATCCTCGCGGTTGCTGGAGATTTTCTGGCATTATTGTTTCCTCGATACTAATTAGGACTAACGCAGGAAAACTAAAAATTAAAGCTTTGGGGAAGGGTATAAGGGTTTTGAATAATTACACCCCTGCACCTCTACACCCAATCTCAACAGATAGTATTGATGTGTAAGTCCTGACTAATACCAGTGTTCCCAAATTTCAGATGATGTTACATCTGGCTAATTTCTCTGCAAGTGCAGATAAGGTTCTGCAACCTGTCCAAAAGTCACCTAAACCCCAACCGATAAATGCACCACCACGGGGTAAATGTCCGACATTAGCGTTTAAATCAAATTGCAAATCGTTCCAATAACGCCAACTACCTTGAGAAAACCATCCCACACCTTTACCAAAGCGACACCAAGCTTCCCAGTCAGGGTTAGCTGTACCGCCAACTTTTTGCCAAATATAAGTTTGGACTGCAAAGCCAAAGCGGCCATTGCTAGATTTTTGCCAGAGAGTTTCAATGGTGTTTAAGTCTGCACAGGGAAATTTTTCAATGTCGGTGGGATCTAAACATCCTTGTTGTGTGCGATCACAAATTTGCAGCATCATAGCGGCAGTTTCTTGATCTGCATCTTGCCATTTTCCCGCAGCCAGTAATTTTTGTAAATTACTGTAGTTTGCGCCAACCGCAGAGATTAAGGGAGGTTCGGTGTCTAAAGAGGATTGTAATTTTGCTAATGCTTGTTGTCCCAGCAGTGATGATATTGTTAATTGCAGTTTTTCAGATTCAGGATTGATAATTTCAAACACCAGCCTGATTCCCGCTTCACCATATTTTAACGCTTCCGCAACAGCTAGAACTTGTTCTTCTACCGAGACTGCACTAGTCAAACGCCGTTTCACACCTGCAATACCACCTAAAACCACTCCATCTTTTGGCGGTGGTATTTTTCCACCCAGAACTGCATCATATTCTCGCGGTTGATTGAAATTTTCTGACATTGCGGTTGTTATTTGGAGAAGGCTTGCACTCTATCAATACAGCCCCGGCTTACCGCTTCTCGTAAAATATCTGTGATCCCCCGTCGTTTAAAGTACAGTGCTGCATAGTTACGTTGTATTTGTGTACCGTTGAACAGGTAATGTCGGATTCTGTCTTTACCTTCATGAGTATCAACTAAGCCAAGTGTAAAGTCAATTAACTTACAAGTGGCGCTATTGCGATCGTGTTCTAAATTATCCATTAGTGTATCGATATCAGACACGCCGCCAGCACGCGCCATCGCCACAAAAGCATCATATCTGTCAATTTTATGGCTATATTCTTGTAGTATTTCTTGCACTATAGGTTCTGGTCGAGAAGCCAGTAGGGAATAAGCTGCATAGCGGACTTTCCACAATCTATCTTCTAACGCCGAGATTACCAGTTCTAAACCTGCTTCGCCATACTTGAGTGCTTCTTCTAGTGCGGCAATTTTTTGTTCAATGATCGGATTTGCCAAGCGTCTTTTAACGCCTTCTAGTCCTCCTAAGACTACAGCACCAGGAGGCGCATTTTCTTGACCACCAAGCACAGCATCATACACTCTGGGGCGATTATAATTTTCTTTCATCAAGTTTTTAGTATTAAGCCTACTACTTAGTATTCCCCATTACTAAGGTTAGGCGATCGCAATTTTCATTCAACTTTTTTTCCCAGAAAAGCACGAATCTTATCAAATGCTACTACTTGATTCTAAAATTCCTACCAAAATCTTCATTAAATCTGGCAAATCATCGGGAATGCGATACAGCGAAATATCCTGAAAAATCTGCTGCTTTGTTTTTTCTAAACGACCAAAACGCCAAGCATCACCAATTGTTACTGCACCATAAAAAATATCACCTTCTTCTACTTCAGAAATAGCAATTAACTCTACTGCCATCTGCGTAAAGCCTCTAGTTAAGTCATCATTTTTCGCTTCAACTACCAATAAACTTAGATTGCTTTTCAGGTAATAATCTAAATTACCTTTTAACCAGTTGTTTACTGTCAATGAATACTCAATCCTGATTTGACATTGACAATAACGAGCAACTTCCAGCAATGTAGGTGCTACAAGTGTTTCACGTCGTGCTGTCTCGCTGCTCAAGCTAACTAGTGGTAAAGATTCATCAATTCGCTGTTGTAATTCTGGCAAACGTTCTAAATTGCGATCGCTACGTGGTAACTCCATTCGTGTTTTTAGCAAACTATAACCCAATTCCGCTAAAATTTCGTCTGCTTCATAAGGCATTTCAAAATAGGAGCGAAATGTGTAAGATTGCCCTTCTTGCAAAAGATGAGGACGAGTCATATTTTTTTGTTTGCAGCTACACATTAAATTACTATTCAATTTTAACGCGAACCGCCAAGGCGCAGAGAGGAGATTATTTGAGTTTAGCGATCGCACCTCTATTTACTAACATTTTCCCTGTCAATAAATCCTTAACTGTTACTACTAACACCCGTTGTTCGTTGACTTCAAATTGCGCTTCGATTCTGTCAATTCCGGTTTGTCCTGGTGGTTCAAGATAAGCGACACATACTTGTTGATGATGGGTTTCTAGGGAACGATAGCTATCTTGTTTGATTAAGTGACTACTCGTCATTCTGCCTTGTGCATCATAAGCAACTTCCGCTTGGGAAACTTCGGCTACTTCACCGATGTCAAGACGAATTTCTCGCTGTCCTTCGGTGGCTACTTGCAAAGTTAAAGCTTCAGAACGCGCCCCTGGATATTTTACTCCTTTTTCAATTAAGGTGAAATAAGAATAAGTTTTGCTGTGGGGTTCCCAAAGGCGAATCGCGTAACTGTGGCGGAGGTAATCATCAATGGCTGTCATTTCGCTTAATGCTAATGCGCCATGTGCGACAGCTTCAAAGGGTTTATCTAACTTGACTTTTTGTCTACCAAAATAAGAAATTACTAATTGTTGAATGGCGGGGATTTGACAAGTACCACCGACGAGTAACACTTGTTCTATAGATGATTTACTGATACCTTTAGTAAGTGCGATCGCTAATACTTCATCGATGGCTTGTCTTAACTGTTCTAATAATTGTTGATTTTCTAAAATTTCGCCCAACTCTTCCCGATGTAACTGCAATTCATGGGACATGAAATTTTCATCATCAAACCAAGCTTCCTTGGCTAAATCTGTTGTCGAAAGTTGAATTTTTACCCTTTCTGCTACTTCCAATAAATTCATAAAACCAATTTCCCCGACTTCCTCACGGGAAGAACCGATTTTGTGTAAATAATGTTCGACAATCCAAGTATCAATATCGACACCGCCAATAAAAGCATCCGACTTGGCGAGAACTTCAGCGCGTATGGCTTGCTGTTCGGCTGCTACACTCACAGTCCGCACTAAACTTAAATCCAGAGTTCCGCCACCAAAGTCCACCACCAAAACCACACTACCAGGACGCTTGACGGCATAACCAAGGGCGGCGGCTGTTGATTCATCCACAATTTGCACTGTGGGCATATTGAGTTTATCGCCCAAATCCCGAAACCAGTCAAGATACGTTTCAAATGCACCCACAGGAACGGTAAAAATAACGTGACTTGGCTGCAACTGCTGTTCAACTTGCTGCCAAATCTCCTTCAAAAACAATTCTGAAATGATCTCTGCACTATAACTATTACCATCCAACAGTCGTGGAGGCGGGACAAAATCCGCCGCTAAGTCTCGTTTAAAAGCCCGAAAACAGCGTTCCGGCTGGGCAAATCCCAAGCGTTTAGCGCGTACCGCTTCACCAAACAAAATGCTATTTTGTCCCTCAACAAACACCAAACTTGGTACAACACTTACCTGTTCCGTCCCCACCTCAAACCGCCGCGACATCCCCTCAAATCGCAAAGTCCGCGGTCTTTGGGTAATCAAATCCGTGGTACAAACAACAGTATTACTCGTACCAAAGTCAATTATTACTGTAGTCATTAGTTATTAGTCATTTGTCATTGGTCATTGTTACAGACTTATCCCCCTCGTCTCCCTTGTCCCCCTTGTCTCCCTCATCCCCCTCGCCCCCCTCATCCCCCTCTCTTCACCTCCCCCCCGGCAAAGTCCGACTCACCTTAGCAGGGCAAAGAATTCTCCCTTGATGCTGATAGCCGACAAATCGGATGTAAACCAATTCACCTTCAGTAATATCAGCTTTGTCTGGTTGATGAAGTTGGGAGTTATAAGGTACTTGTTCCCAAGGTTTACCAATGAGTTCGTAACCCCATTTACCAAGGAGGTTATCTAGAGGGGTAAACATGGAAAGCAGATTTTTTGCAGGTAATTCGGGTTTCACACTCACCATTTGATGAATGCTGGGATAGTTGGTTAGTAATGTCTGCAATTGTTCAAAGGTGGTAACGCGCAACTCTTCGGTGAGTCGAAGTTGCTGCTGTTGCAATTCTTGATGCAGTCGCAAGCCTTCTTGGTGTAGTGCTTCTTTTTCAGTAGTAATTTGGGCTAGTTTTTGGGCTAATTCTGAGTATTTATCTTGCCAGATGAGGATTTCAGCTTCTAGGAGTTGAATTTGAGATTGTTTGTTGAGTTGCAGGATTTTCGCACCATTGATCATTAGAATTATCAACAGTGGCGAAAAAGTTGCGATCGCCATCACAACCAAGCTTTCTACAGAAAACATTCCGATATCTTGGATATCTGATAAGATATCTGCAATCATTTCCGCCCCTCCTATTTTTGCTTGAGAGACTGTTGTTCTGTTCCTGTAACGTTTTCTTCTCCTTCGTAATATTCAGGAAGCAGTTCTTGGCTTTCTACTTCTCCTAAAGCACCCTCAATTCCCGATGTTGCATTGGTACAACTTGCACCAGAACCATTAATCACAGTCTCGGTAATTTTGCCGTCTTTACCAATGCGATACTCAATTTTTTGATACTCTGCCATAACTCAAATATTGATATTTTCTAGGTTTTACAGAACTACTTAGCTACTTTGTTGTATCACTTCTGCTAGTAAACGGCAATTGTCAAAAAAAGTCTGCTTTGGCGAGTAAAGCTTGAGTGTTGAAAACCTACCACTTATTGGCTGCTCTACCTCTAATTAATATAGGTTGGGGAATAGTTGTAAATTTATCAACTGATCCCAAGGAATAATCATCTAATTTAAAATCAGCGAAGGGCTGATTGATTAACCGATATCTCAGAGCTTCATCAACAATTACCCCTTTAGATTTCTTGCGTATCCCAATAATGATAATACTGCTTTGATAATCTGTTATATCTTGATTAGATGGGCATTTACCACGCTGAAATTGACCAAGATTTAATAAACGATAACCTTTGACACTGGATGTATTTTTAAATAATTTTTGGGATAATAATTGCAGTTGCTTGGCACGTTCGAGGGCGAGACGTTGGGCAACAACTAAATTACCTTCACAAGTTGCTGTCCCCACAGAAATTATTTCTGTGGGGTATTCCATAATTTTCTGAATACCTTCTTGTTCAAGATTTAACTTTAAAAAATCAACACTTACAACTTGGTCATTATATTTAATTTGGAAACTGCTATTTAACAGCCATTTATATTCTGTTGATAAAATAGCAATGCTAAATTCTGCGGTTTTACCTTGACTATCTCTACCTTCTTGATAACCAAAAAACTCGATTTTACCTTTTGCTTCAGGGGCTTGGGTTTGGGTAATGAGGGTAGAAATTTTAGGCGATCGCATCCCCAAAGCCATGACACTAATTACACTTAATGACACCATTAATGCTGCTAAAAATGCAATTAAAGGCAGCTTATCTCCTATTTCTGTTTTGGCAACTGTAGGAGAAAAATATTTTTCTTGTAGATTACTAGTTAAATTTAACTGAACATACTGTTGTTCAATTTCTCCCAACTGCTGCAATATCTCTTGAGCATTTTTGGGTCTGTCTGTAATTTGAGTTGCCATTAACCAGTCAACTAAATCTAATAAACCTGGTGAGACATGAGAGGCAAAATTGCGCCATTGCAGCAAATTTTTCCGTGCATCATACATATCTAAAGGATGTCGCCCGGTTAATAAAAATGCAAAGGTGCGTCCCAAGGCAAAAAAATCTGATTGTGGTACGGCTTGACCTTGCATTTGTTCTAATGCACCATAGCCCGATGAAATAATTGATGTCATTTCACCACCATGATTAAATTGCGCCAGATATTGCCTGCTGACTGCTTGCGATGTGCCGAAATCAACTAAAACTAATTGCCCATTAGACCGCAGTTTAATATGAGATGGTTTAATATCTTGATGCAGATATTGTTTACTATGTACCAAATTTAAAATTTCGGCTAATTGTTGCAACCATGCAATAGCTTGGGTTTGAGAAATAGGACGATATTGTTGTTGATTCATCCACTGTTCTAAATCCCAACCATCGATTTTTTCCATCGCTGTGCAGTGTAATATCAAACCATCGCGCGTTTGATATTGAAAATAACCATCAACTTTAGGAATTCCGGGATGATGTAATTGACCTAAAACAGTCGCTTCTTGTTGAAAAATCTTAATAGCTGCTGCGTCATTTGACAGTTCCTCGCGCAGTACCTTGAGGATGTTTGGCGTATCGTTGGTGTGTGCTTCATAGACTTTGCCAAAGCCAGTTTTGTCACTCAACAAGCGAATGACACGGTAACGCCCCGGTAATTCTAACGGAGAACCACAACTTTGACAGAAGCGGTGTTTATCGTTATCTTGATTGTTCGGTTTAGGACAAACTGGATTTATACAAAGGCTCATGGGAAGTCAAAAGTCAGAAGTCAGAAGTCAAAAGTCAAAAGTCAAAAGTCCAGAAATTTTGACAAATGACTAATGACCAATGACCAATGACAAATTACTCATTTACACTCTGCTAAAAAAGCAGCCACAGTCCGGTTAAATGAGTCGGGTTCAGTCAGAAAAGGCCAATGATTTCCCGGAACTTGACACAGGCGTAAGTTTTTCAGATTGTTTTTATAGGGTTTTAATTGCCATTCTTGGCGGTTGAGACCTTTATCGGACTTAACAAACAAGGCGGGTGTATCGATGGGGTTGATAAAGCCCGGTACGCGCATCACATCTTCAAAAATGCCATCACGGGCGGCTATGGTGAACTTACTACCCCAACTCCCATCCGGTTTTTGTTCGATTCCCCCTTGGAATACCTGCTGTTGTAGTTCGTTCCAACCTTGATATTGGTTTAATTGTCGGGCGATTTGTTCAGCTTCAGCATAACTAGCAAATGGCCCCATCCCTTTGAGAAAGGATAAAAAGCGGTACAAGAAGGGAAAAGTCGCCTTGAAGAATTCGGGCATTTTCCAGATGAA
Source organism: Aulosira sp. FACHB-615 (assembly GCF_014698045.1). Taxonomy (GTDB): domain Bacteria; phylum Cyanobacteriota; class Cyanobacteriia; order Cyanobacteriales; family Nostocaceae; genus Nostoc_B. The sequence goes on along the minus strand of NZ_JACJSE010000051.1, from coordinate 12,299 downwards.
AATCGGGTCAACCAAAACCATACTCCGCACTCGCTGGGGGTTTTGCCTAGCCCAGATTACAGCTAATTTACCAGTCCAGGAATGACTTACTACATGGGCGGAAGACCATCCCAATTTATCCATGAGGGCTTCGAGGTCAGCGATCGCACTTTCAAAGCTATAATCTTTTTCTGGTTTGCTGCTTTCACCATGACCGCGCATATCGGGCGCAACTATGTGGTAATCTGTCGCTAAATATGCGCCCAAGCTAGACCAAACAAGTGCATGGTCGCCTAAACCATGTAACAACAACAAAGGTTCTTGACCTTGATTCCACTCTAAATAAGAAAGTTGAATATCAGATTTAACTAAGGTTTGTCGTCTAGAGATCATTGTCAATCTACCTTTGGAGAGATAGCTTTGCGATTATATAGTACTGCGAAAAGCTCTACCTGCTAAAGATCAGCCTGAATAGTTAGGTAAACCTAGCCGTCCCCAGCACCAAATTTCATCACCTACACGGAGTCATCCATTGCTTACATAACTTTATATAACACTTTTAGTAACTCACCCCTCATCACTGCTTGCTATGTCATACTAGGAAGTGAGAGTTAATTCGGCGACCGCGTTTGTTTTTATTATTGACAGGCTTTTTCCTTTTGGTATTTACAGACTTTTCTCCGAAACCTAAATCTCTACACATCTATGATTTCGGAGACAATCTATGTCAGTTTATGTAGGCAATCTTTCTTATGAAGTTACAGAAGATAGTCTGAGTGCTGTTTTTGCAGAATATGGCTCAGTCAAGCGTATCCAGTTACCTACAGACCGTGAAACAGGTCGGATGCGCGGTTTCGGTTTTGTGGAAATGGGTACAGATGCTGAAGAAACAGCAGCTATTGAAGCCCTTGATGGCGCTGAATGGATGGGACGCGACCTCAAAGTAAATAAAGCTAAACCAAAAGAAGATAGAGGTTCATTTGGCGGTGGTAATCGTGGTGGCGGGGGCTACGGTGGTAGAAATCGCTACTAAGGCTTTATCAAATTAGCTCTTGCAGCTAACCCATTAATCCAGCATCCGAATTGCATTTATTACCGGCTTAGGCAGAAATGCTTGAGCCTTTTTAATACAAAACTGGGCTGGAAAATCAGCTAATACCATTTTGGATTTTAGATTTTGGATTGAGAAAGTGTTTACTGGTAAGCTTTTGGGCAATCCATTTGTCACAATCATTCTCCAATTTGGTATAAAATCTAATTTCTGGAGTTCTCTATGTCAAACTCAACCCCTCCCGTTGAGCCTGCTGTTTTAGTTACTATTATTGGTGAAACTGTCCTGAAAGACCGAATTGTGAAGCTTCTCAAAAGCCATAACGTCAGTGGCTATACAATTAATCAAGTGCAAGGTGAAGGCGGTCACGGAAGACGCTTGGCAGACTTAGCAGGCTACAACACTAATATCGAAATCAAGACCATAGTTTCATTAGAAACATCAGATGCAATCCTTTGTGTCCTCAAACAAGAGCAAGGTCAGCACGCTTTAATTGCTTTTCGCCATAATATAGAAGCATTTTATTGATTAAATTTTTCTCAGGTATTCTTTAGAGATATGTAGTCTTATACAACCACGACCAGTACTAGTACAACAAGTCAAAAGGAAAAACCTTTAATATTAGATGGCTGAATGTCATATCCACTAACATTCCAGAATCGAGAATCGTGTTTTTCCAAATAACCAATTACCAGGTGTATCAAGTATGGAAGCTACTGAAAACTTAATTCCCGAATTTGAAAAATTATTTAGACAAAAATTACAACTAAATAATTGTAAACTTAGAAAAAAAAGACAAGAGAATAATTACGAAATCATTACTCCTGCTAAAGACATTTTTTTGATGTACTGGAGTAACTTCCCAGAAATTAAGTTGGTATATCAGGCTGTAGGAATACGCACACAGCAGACTGTAGTTTACGAGCGAGCTATTCGCGCTCATATTGACTTTTGTGTGAGTAGTATCTAAGCCATTCAGCGTTCTCTAGGTCTTATATAGTGCTGATAGCAACTATCTTAAATTTACAGCACTTTTAAAGTAAGTGAGGCACATCATGAGTAATGAGTAATAAGTAAATTTCTTACTCATTACTCATTACTTTTTTCAATCAGTTGCTGTACTTCATCAACATCGAATCTGCTGTGCTACCAGCACCTACCATAAAAAACTACTTCGGTTTCATGCTTTACCTAGTAAAACACTGAAGATATTTTAAACAGGCATAATTTGAACAACTAGTGCGCGTTTATCAAGGGACTGGACTTTACCAGCTTGACCCAAATCATTAACAATACGGTCTAGCATATCCCCAGCCTGCTGACGATATTGATTTTCTCGACCCCTTAAACGAATAGCAAATTTTACTGAATCGCCTTTACTTAACCACTGAAGTGCTTGACTAATACGCAAATTATAATCACCCGCACCAACATTCGGACGGAAGCGAACTTCTTTTACAGTAGGTCTAGCACTTGAACTTTGGCGTTTCTTCTTTTGATACTGAAGTTTGCCATAATTGAGAATCTTAGCTACTGGAGTATCTTCGTTCTGGGAGACTATTACTAAGTCAAGCTCAACACTTTCGGCTAACCTGAGAGCCTCAGAAGTGGCTATCAAACCACGATTATTATTTTCATGGTCAATCAAGAAGACTTGAGGTGACTTAATTTGCGAGTTAATTAGCTGCTTTTGGACTACGATAATTTTTTCCTCTCAATTATTCAACGACTTTGCTTTGCTTTGCAAGTATTACTAAGGTAACACAAGTACTATCTCTCTTTCTTCAGCCATCTGGCAGAAAATACAGAATGTTGATTTGCCATAGAATCCTAGTTTATTGTGGCAAGTTATCTGTGTTGAGTTCTCCACCAGCATCTACTGTTCCTGAATCCTTGACATCACTGCTTAATACTTCTTTAGTAAAATATTTTAAAGTTGAAGCTAAAGCTAATTGAGCAGCTACGTTATAAGCAAGTTCTTGAGAAATTTCTGGTTGTTGATGTAATAATGTCTCAACAAAGCTTTCAAAATCACGCATTACGGAATATCTGTGTAATGCTGCTTTTTTATCGATAAGATTAAATTTTTCATCAATTTTCTCTTTCGCTTCTTTTTCTGCTTCCTCAACAGAATTAGCAAATCCACTGTTATGACACAGTTCGCCATAAATCTTGTAGTAATAAGCTTTGCGGCTTAATGATTCCTCTGCAATGATGATTGAATGGAATTTGTATTCAATTCTGTAATTATTAGGTTCCATAAATAATTTTACATAATTAACGAAAAGTTGTTTTGGAGCTAAGATATAAGCCTATAGGAATCCGCTTTGATTGTTGAAATTATCTGTAAAAGCTGGGAGTGGGGAGTAGAAAAGAGCATTTTGTGGGCGTACTGATTTTTTTCAGAAATCAAATATGAGTCCTATATTGCTACTAAAATAAATTGAATGCACCAATTTAAATCTCATCTTCCAGATTAACATGAGATTTAAAAACTTTACAGAATATATTTATTCAACTTGATTTAATTATTTCCTGTTGAGTTTATCTCATAAATATTTCATCGTTGCATTCGCCAAATTTTGATACTTTTGTCACTACTACCACTAACTAAGGTTTGGGAATCGGGGCTAAAAATTACAGAATAAACAGTCGTAGTATGACCCGTCAATGTCTTAATTAGTTTACTATCACTCAAATTCCATAATTTAATTGTGGTATCACCGCTACCACTGGCTAAAGTTTTACCATCTGGGCTAATGGCAACAGCAAAAACATCTGCGTTATGACCTGTTAGTGTCTGAATTAATGCACCTGTTGTTAAATTCCAAAGTTTAATGGTTTTATCGTTACTACTACTGACTAAAGTCTGTCCATCTCTACTAATAGCGAGAGAAATCACAGCATCATCATGAGCAGGAATTGTCTGAATTAGTTCACCAGTTGCTAAATCCCAAAATTTAATAGTTTTATCATTACTACCACTAACTAATGTTTTGCCATCAGGACTAATTGCTAATGACATTACAGAACTAGTATGGCTACGAAGAGTCTTAATTAACTGACCAGTTTTTAAGTTCCACAGCTTGATAGTTTTATCACCGCTACCACTAGCTAAAGTTTGTCCATCGGGTGTAATCGCTATTGACCAAACAGCACCTTCATGTCCCTTAAGCTTGTGAATTAATTGCCCAGTTGCCAAGTTCCAAATTTTAATGCTCTGGTCATTACTACTACTGGCTAAAATTTGGTCATCTGGACTAATAGCCAAAGCAATTACGCCACTATTATGAGCCGAGATTTCTCGAATTAAACTGTTATCTGCTAAGTTCCAAAATTTGATGGTTTTATCACTACTCCCACTCACTAAAGTTTTACCATCTTGAGTAATTGCTAGGGTTTTAACGTAGTTAGTATGAGCGTTAAGAGTTTTATCTAGTTGCAGATGCTCGATTTGGTTATGATGTAGAAATGGCAGTTTTGGTAATTGAAATAAACCATAACTCAATACTCCACCAAAAAACAAGAGAGTAGCAAAAGTGATGATTCTAGGAAATCTAGAAGTCTGGGTGGTTTTGGGTATGGTTGCCTGTTCTAGTTGGATTAGCTGCTGTAAAATAATTTCCGCAGTTTGTGGCCTATCTGCGGCTTTTCTCGCCATTAAATTATCTAAGAAATCGGCAAATTTTGGTGACACATTGGCAGATGAACGCCAGTTTAAAACATCTTCACGAGCGTTGTAAAATCTCAGTGGATATTGTGCCGTGAGTAAATAAACAAAAGTCCTACCAATAGCGAAAAAATCCGACTGGGGTACAGCTTGACCACTAGCTTGTTCTGGTGCAGTATACCCGGCTGAAAATACTGCTGTAATGCGATTACCTTCGCCTAATTTGGCTAAATAAGTATGGGTGGCATCTCTCGCAGTTCCGAAATCAATTAACACTAATTGACCATTATTTCGCAGCATGATGTTGGCTGGTTTGATATCACGATGAAACCAGCCTTGACTATGGACTATATTTAAGATTTCAACTAATTGCTTTAACCAAGCGATCGCCTGTTTTTCTGAAATCGGTTGATAACTTTGTTGTTGTAACCATTCTTCTAAATTAACTCCATCAATTTTCTCCATTACTAAACAATGGAGTTTGAATCCATGACTGGTTTGATATTGAAAATAACCGTCAATTTTTGGTATTCCTGGATGATTTAATTGACTCAAAACATTGGCTTCTTTCTGAAAAAGTTCCACTGCTTTAGAATGGTCGTTGAGGTGTTCTTTTAAAACTTTGAGAATTTTGGGCGTATTTCTGGTGTAAACTTCATAGATTTTGCCAAAGCTAGTTTTATCACTTAACAGGCGCATAACCCGATAGTGGTCTTCTAGAAGTATTTGGGAACCACAACTTTGACAAAAGCGGTGATTATCATTCTCCGGGTTTTGTGGATTAGAACAAAAGGGGTTGATGCACAGGCTCATATCAAGCTACAGGCAGAATGTATCAGTAGTATACGTTGTGTTGAGTTTAGAGTCATTTGTTATAAGTGAATCTATCTAACTTATCACCCCAACTCGGTGTTTTTACGCTATAAGAATAATAATGGGGACTAAGAAAGTAAGAAACACTCTGCGACAATCTCTGTCTGTCTTTCGCTACAGTGGACGGGCGATAAATTTAGTGTGGACTACCAGCCGTGGTTTGACGTTGAGTTTGGCGACGTTAACTTTAGTGGCTGGACTTTTACCAGCTGCGATCGCCTACATCGGTAAACTGATTGTAGATGCTGTATTATTGGCGGCGCAAGGTAATGTAGTCACTGGTTATCACCCTTTATGGTATGTTGCTTTAGAAGCGATCGCAGTTATTTTATTAGCTGGTAGTCAGCGCGGTTTGCTTATTTGTCAATCTTTACTACGAGTTTTACTTGGTCAACGGGTAAATGTTCTCATCTTAGAAAAAGCCCTGACTTTAGAACTGCATCAGTTTGAAGACTCAGAATTTTACGATAAACTCACCAACGCTAGGCGCGAAGCCTCTGTTCGTCCCCTTTCTCTCGTCAACCGCACATTTGGCTTAGTCCAAAACGCCCTTTCTCTCGTTACCTACGGCGTGTTGTTAGTGAAGTTTTCCATTTGGGCTGTCATAGTTTTAATTGTAGCAGCCATGCCTGCGTTCATTGCCGAAACTAGATTTGCAGGTGAAGCCTTTCGCTTATTTAGTTGGCGTGCGCCAGAAACTCGTCAACAACACTACATCGAAAATCTCTTAGCACGGGAAGACTTTGCAACCGAAATCAAACTCTACCAGCTAGGAGAAATGCTGTTAGCACGTTACCGCGAAGTTTTTCATCAACTTTTCGGCGAAGACAAAGACTTAACTCTGCGTCGGGGACTGTGGGGATATCTGTTAAGTTTAGTCAGTACCATTGCTTTTTACATTGCCTACGCATGGATAGTTTTAGAAGCAGTGGCGGGAAAAATTTCGTTGGGAGATATGACTATGTATCTCACCGTATTTCGTCAAGGACAGTCCACTTTTTCTAACGCTTTGACTTCCATTGGTGGGATGTACGAGGATAACTTATATTTATCGAATCTCTACGACTTCTTAGAAGAAAAAGTTACTCAACCTTGGGGTTACGCTACCAAAGGTTTGTTTCCTCAAGATGGGATTCGCTTTGAGAATATCTCTTTTACTTATCCTGGAAGTAATAAACCAGCTTTAAAAAATATCTCCCTACATTTACAACCGGGGGAAAAACTCGCAATTGTGGGCGAAAATGGTTCTGGTAAAACAACTTTAATTAAACTCCTGACTCGACTTTATACACCCGATTCCGGGCGGATTTTATTAGATGGTTTGGACTTACAAGAATGGGATGTTGATATTTTACGGCGGCGCATTGGTGTGATTTTCCAAAACTTTGTGCGTTATCAATTTACAGTTGGTGAAAATATTGGTGTTGGTGACGTGAAAAATCTCGAAGATAAACATCGTTGGCAAATTGCAGCCCAAAAAGGATTAGCCCATTCTTTTATTGAAAAACTACCTCAAAACTTTCAAACTCAACTCGGACGCTGGTTTAAAGGTGGACAAGAATTATCTGGCGGACAGTGGCAAAAAATTGCTCTTGCTCGTGCCTTTATGCGTACCCAAGCAGATATTTTAGTTTTAGATGAACCAACATCGGCTATTGATGCTCAAGCTGAATTTGAAATTTTTAATCATTTTCGTACCTTGACGGAAAATCAAATGGTGTTTTTGATTTCTCACCGCTTTTCTACTGTCAGAATGGCTGACAAAATTGTGGTGATTGAACATGGCGAAGTCAAGGAACAAGGTACCCATGAAGAGTTACTGAAATCGGGGGGAATTTACGCCAAGTTATTCTTGTTGCAAGCAGCCGGATATCAGTAGTTTAGTAAACCCTTTCTCAATCCACAACGGTATAAACTTGATTATCAAAAGATTAAATCAGGTTAATGGTTAGTTATTATTTTTTACATTCACTGGTAGCATGAAATGATTTGATGATAAATAGTCAACATAATTTCCTCTAGAATTTCAAGCGATCGCCCAGATGGATATTCAAGCGATCGCTCTTCATTCCAATCAAAAAACTTAGACAAAATTATTAAAATTTTTGAATTAATTTAACAGAAAATTGTAATTTTACATATAAAATTAATATTAAATTTTTAGCAATAAATCTAGTTAGATACACATCTAATTATCATTGAAAATTTCGGGTTTAATATGTTTCAATTGTCGGATTAAAGAATAAAATCAATATCTTTCCGGTAGTCTTTACTTTATAATCTTTGCGCTACACATAAAAAAGCCCCCCGGTAGTTAGCCGAGGGATTCTGCAAGTCGGTAATTGTCGCACAAAGACATTCGCGGATATCACCATACCAACTTAGACTTGAGGAAATCTGCCAAAATGCCAGATTGGTGTTTGGGTGGAAAATAGTGATTACCTTGACTCTAGAGACAAACTCTCGGTTACTTGGTGAACTCAAGACAGATGTTTCACAATCAAGCTGCAACCACGATTAGAATTTAAGTAAAGAAATATTGCGTAGCTTACGGGCATGAAACGGATCGTCTTAATTGCTGGGTTTGAATCGTTCAACGCTGACTTATACAGGAAAGCGGCTGCTGTGGCTGAATCTCGCTGTCCTGATTTAGACATTCGCGTGTTTAGCGATCGCGATATTATCAGTAAGCGTGCGGAAGTAGAAACAGCACTAGATGGCGCTGAGGTATTTTTTGGCAGCTTATTATTTGATTATGACCAAGTTGTGTGGCTGCGCGATCGCCTTACCCAAGTTCCCATCCGGCTTGTGTTTGAGTCAGCCTTGGAATTGATGAGTTTAACCAAATTGGGAGACTTTGCCATTGGTGACAAACCCAAAGGAATGCCCAAACCAGTTAAATTCATCCTCGACAAATTCAGCAACGGACGCGAAGAAGACAAACTCGCAGGTTACATCAGTTTCTTAAAAATCGGCCCGAAACTTTTAAAATTCGTTCCAGTGCAGAAAGTCCAAGACTTACGCAACTGGTTAATTATCTACGGTTACTGGAATGCAGGCGGCCCCGAAAACGTCGCCGCATTATTCTGGACACTCGCAGAAAAATACCTCGGCTTAAAAGTCGGCGACATTCCCCCACCAGTCGAAACCCCCAACATGGGATTACTGCATCCCGACTATCAAGGCTTTTTTGCATCACCTCGCCAATATTTGGAATGGTATAAAACCTGTAGAGACGTTGTATACAACGTCTCTACAAAACCCATCGTCGGCATATTGCTTTACCGTAAACACGTCATCACCAAACAACCATATATTCCCCAACTAATTCGCCGCTTTGAAGCAGCTGGTTTAATTCCCTTACCCATTTTCATCAACGGCGTAGAGGGACACGTAGCAGTACGGGATTGGATGACAACCGACTACGAACAGCAACAACGGCAACTTAATAATATTGAAACTCCCTCACTTTCCCAAGATGCAGTTAAAGTTGATGCCATAGTTTCTACCATTGGTTTTCCTTTAGTCGGCGGCCCGGCTGGTTCAATGGAAGCAGGACGGCAAGTAGAAGTAGCCAAGCGTATCCTCACAGCGAAAAATGTGCCTTATATTGTCGCCGCACCATTATTAATCCAAGATATCCATTCTTGGACACGCCAAGGTGTCGGCGGCTTACAAAGTGTAGTTTTATATGCCCTACCAGAACTCGACGGGGCTATTGATACCGTTCCCCTCGGCGGTTTGGTTGGCGAAAATATTTATCTGGTTCCTGAACGGGTACAGCGATTAATTGGTAGAGTCAAAAGCTGGGTTGCTTTACGCCAAACACCAGCATCGGAACGGAAAATTGCCATTATTTTATATGGTTTCCCTCCTGGTTATGGTGCAGCCGGCACAGCTGCATTGTTAAATGTGCCTCGCAGTCTAATTAAATTCCTTCACGCACTTAAAGACCAAGGTTATAACGTTGGCGACATCCCAGAAGATGGGGAAGAATTAATTCGCCAAGTGAAAGCAGCTGATGAAGAGATGGAAAAATGGGAAGTAAATAAACCTTTTCCTGATTCAGCCAATACTGTTAACGCCCGAACATTAGAAAAATGGTTGGGATATCTCCGCACATCTCGCGTTGAAAAACAATGGAAATCTTTAACAGGAAGCGGGATTAAAACCTATGGTGAGGAACTGCACATTGGCGGTATACAGCTAGGAAATGTCTGGATAGGTTTACAACCACCGTTAGGCATTCAAGGCGACCCGATGCGGTTAATGTTTGAACGCGATTTAACACCCCATCCTCAATATGCGGCTTTTTATAAATGGTTGCAAAATGAGTTACAAGCTGACGCGGTGGTTCACTTTGGAATGCACGGTACTGTGGAATGGTTGCCGGGTTCGCCTTTAGGAAATACAGGTTATTCTTGGTCAGATATTTTGTTAGGTGATTTGCCCAATCTATATATATATGCGGCGAATAATCCTTCGGAGTCAATTTTGGCAAAGCGTCGCGGTTATGGTGTGTTAATTTCGCACAATGTACCGCCTTATGGTCGTGCAGGTTTGTATAAGGAATTGGTGGCGTTGCGCGATTTAATTGCGGAGTATCGAGAAGACCCGAAAAAGAATTATGTGCTGAAGGAAGGGATTTGTAAAAAAATTGTTGATACGGGTTTAGATGTTGATTGTCCGTTTGAGGATGCGAAAAAGTTGGGCATTCCTTTTACGCCAGAAAATATCAGAATGTTTAGCGCCCATGCTTTTGATGATTATCTGGTGAAGTTGTACGAATATTTGCAGGTTTTAGAAAATCGGCTGTTTTCTTCTGGGCTGCATACTTTGGGTGAAGCCCCAAATGAGGAGGAGATGGCGGCGTATTTGGAGGCTTATTTTGGTAGCGAACCGCCAAGTCGCCAAGAACGCCAAGAGGAAGAGGTAGAGATAAGAGATTTACTGGAGAGAACTACGGATGAGTTAACAAATCTGTTGCGGGGGTTGAATGGGGAGTATATTCCGCCTGCGCCTGGTGGTGATTTGTTGCGTGATGGTGCTGGGGTTTTACCAACGGGGAGAAATATTCATGCGTTAGATCCTTATAGAATGCCTTCGCCTGCGGCGTATGAAAGAGGTAGGGAAATTGCCCAGAAAATTATCGCCCAGCATTTACAAGAACATGGGAAATATCCTGAGACGGTGGCGGTGTTGTTGTGGGGTTTAGATGCAATTAAAACTAAGGGTGAGTCGTTAGGAATTCTGCTGGAGTTGGTTGGCGCTGAACCTGTGAAGGAAGGTACTGGCCGAATTGTCCGTTATGAATTGAAACCTTTGGCTGAGGTGGGACATCCCCGCATTGATGTGTTGGGTAATTTGTCAGGAATTTTCCGCGATAGTTTTGTGAATATCATCGAATTGTTGGATGACTTGTTTTTCCGTGCGGCTGAGGCGGATGAGTCGGAAGAAGAGAATTTTATTCGGAAACACGCTTTAGCTTTAAAGGCGCAAGGTGTAGAAAATGCTTCAGCAAGGTTATTTTCTAATCCTGCGGGTGATTTTGGTTCTTTGGTAAATGATAGGGTTGTCGATGGTAATTGGGAATCTGGGGAAGAGTTAGGTAACACTTGGCAAAGCCGCAATGTGTTTAGCTACGGGAGACAAGATAAAGGCCAGGCTAGACCAGAGGTGTTGAATCAGTTGTTAAAAACGAGCGATCGCATCGTCCAAGAAATTGATTCGGTAGAATATGGTTTAACCGATATTCAGGAATATTACGCCAACACAGGTGGTTTGAAAAAAGCAGCCGAAAAACAAGGCGGTAAAAAGGTAACTACCAGCTTTGTGGAAAGTTTTTCTAAAGACACCACCCCCCGCAACCTAGAAGATTTGCTGCGGATGGAATATCGCACAAAATTACTCAATCCCAAATGGGCGCAAGCAATGGCCAATCAAGGTTCTGGCGGCGCGTTTGAAATTTCGCAACGAATGACAGCCTTAATTGGTTGGGGTGGTACTGCCGATTTTAAAGATGATTGGGTATATGACCAAGCCGCAGATACCTACGCTTTAGACCCAGAAATGGCTGAGAAATTACGCCAAGCCAACCCCGAAGCTTTCCGCAATATTATTAGCCGAATGTTAGAAGCATCGGGGCGCGGTTTCTGGGAAGCTGATCAAGATAAGTTGGATAAGTTGCGTCAGTTATATGAATTAACTGATGAAGAGTTAGAAGGCGTGACAGTTTAGAAAATGCCAATTTTATGAATAGCTTAAAGGAGTTCTGTAATATAATTTTTCAGTAATTCAATTAGCTCTTCCTTACTCATGATATTTTCAGCGACTTGCATTGTTAATTCATAAGCTTTTTCTGGTGACATATTCAATTCATAATCATTTATGTTCAAAAATGTCACCATCACGTCAAAAGCAGTCCGCTTATTACCATCTACAAAAGCATGGTTATGAGTAATATGAAATAAGTATGCTGCTGCTTGTTCAACAATTGTAGGATGTAAAAATTCACCTGCAAAAGTAGCTTGGGGTTGATAAATAGCGGAATCTAGCAAGCCTTCATCGCGTAGACCCAATGAGCCACCATATAATTTAACCTGCTTACTATGTAACGCGATGTGCGACTTATTGTTTCGTTACACAAGTTCGGTGTATGAATGATTAAAAAGAAAATTCCCACAATCCGCACTGGAGCGAGAAAATCGTTACAAATGAGTGGAATGA
>NZ_JACJSE010000050.1 GCF_014698045.1 Aulosira sp. FACHB-615 | reverse complement strand
GAGCGCATCCAAGAAATCTTCGACCAACTGACATTTGAGCAGGTAATTTCTATCTCTTCTTATAACTTTATCCTGGAAGCTCTATTCTATGCAGCTTCATATTAAATTGGTATTAGATCAATCCGTAACCCCATATTCTTGCTCAATCACACTTAGCAGCTTTTCTTCCACATCAGTCAAATATGATCGCTTCAGTTCCCCCAAATACTTCAACATAGCCCTACCAGCTTCTTCCAAATTCTCGCTCTCCTGCAACCGTGTGATGCGATCGCACACCTGCTGCATCTGCTGGCATTCCTGGGGCAGGTAATCGAATGACTTGAGATGCTGCACCCCAACCGTCAATTCGCCATCCCAAGTTCTCACGGTGCAACTGAACTCATGGACAGCAACCACTATGCACCAACAGCCTCTCTTACCCCTGAGTTCTGGGTTGTCCTTCGCTAAAATTTGGCAGACTTCACCAACTTGGTAGCTGTTGGGTACTTGGGTACGTTCTATTATCCTTTGCACCACATCAGTTACGATCCTGGCACTGGGAACTTTACCTCCAGCCTCCTGTACTGCCCGTTGCCAAACTTTAATCTGCTGCTGGGGTTCTAGCTGTGCCAAGGGGCGCACTTGTCCTTCTTTAGTCGGCAGGATTCGTGAGCGGTTAGGTCGAGTTTTGTTCACTTCCTCATTTTGGGAACAATTTGTTCCCGTTTCATCTACTTCTCCATTTTGGGAACAATTTGTTCCCGTCACTATGTTATCAAATACCACAGAACCAGCTATTAAATAATTGACTCGGCGATGGGTGTATCCAAACCTGTCCTTGCAATATTCCTCGAATGTTCGATGGGTGGAACGGTATAACCTGCGATCACGCAATTCCATCAGTGCCTTGCCAGCCTCAAAAAACGCTCGTTCAACTTTTCGTTCCAAATGCAGGCGATCGCTTTGTTCGTCCTCGGTCAGTTCTGGTACTTCAACAGCATTAACTGTAATAGTTGCAGTAGCAGGATTGTCTTCATCAAAGACATCCTTAGATTTAATAGATAACGTGTTATCAAGCGATTGAGCAGATATATCATTTTTCTGCTTAGAGGATGGTTTTTTCGGCATTCCACCCCTTTTTTATTTAAAAGTATTTTCGAGACAGCCAATTACAGATAAACATTGGGTGAGGCGAATTGTGGTGTCATGCTTTGAGATTGATTAAGCATCACCACAAAAATTAGTCTTCCTCAATTTTCACGATGTCATTGATAGTGACTAAATTCCCAGATAGCTGAGAACAAATCCTGGCAAGCTTGACTATATTATCGATATCCGCTTTCTTGAGCTTGCCATCACGAGCGACCGTTAAGGTATGCCTAGTGACCTCATTCGGCGTTCCTTCAAACTGCCGATGAACGGCATAGACAGATAGAGGACTGCCATCTTCGGCCTTGGGCCACCATTGCGAGATATCAATATATGCTTCCATCCAGAGGGCTAACACTTTTCGATTTTCCAACCTCCATTAACGCCTATCTGAATACAGAATAACAGCCAATCAATATACAGGCTATCAATTAACAGAATAACTGCTAATCAGTATATTGACAATCAGTTAGCAGAGTAGCATAATACAAATATAGCAAAAGGCAATCGCTCTCAGCCTCGGAAACTTTGTGCGATCGCCTTTTGTTCCACTTACGGAAATATTATTATGACGCACAATATCTGCATTCAGCAACCGCCCACCGATTGCGGTCTAACGCACAGCAAAAGAATTGCCCCCGACGAACAAGCGATTGCTCAAGCCGAACTGAACCATTATGTTGCGGAGCAAGCGCAGGCGATCGCCCCAACGACAGACTTCTTAACATCTCGTGACCGCCACATCATTAGCGAGATTATCCAAATAGAACCCGAATCAATCCGTACTCTGTGGATTGAAGGTGGAATTACCGTATGGGTACAGTTGGTTGATGCTGGAAGATTCCCGTTTGAGAGAGACTGGTTTGCGACACGGGTTGCAGAAGTTAAGGCAACATTACCCGAAACACCAAGAGAACGGAACGAACGCCTGAGCGAAGAATTAGAAGTTGCTTGTCAGAAATACGGTTTAACACACGGGGAAATAGACTGGCTTTCCTTCAGCACTACGCTATACCTCAATCGTCAGCGTCTGGGCTTCCTTGGGTGCAATCTCCAAGGTCAATGGTATAGCCGAATAAGCCAGTTGGGGGGCAGTCGAATGGCTGTTGATATTGATGCTGCGATCGCACTGTTAGGGATTAGACAATCTGTTGCGGCATAAGAGATGCTGCACAGAATTCAGTTTTCTCAAACCATTATTCAGTATTTATTGAGACTAGCGTTTTCTTTTTTACAAAGATTTTTTATCAGCATATTGCATTCATAGAATTAATTTGATGCTGTTAAAAACACAGCAAATAACCAGTAAAAATTATCATACTAGTGAGATTTGTAGAAATTATTTAATTACCACAAGAGAAATATTGCGCTAAAATCTATAAAAACGCATACTAAAGATATACATAAAGGTAGATGCAAAAAATATAAGTTAGTCATGTGGCAGAACTTTATTAGGCAAAATAAGAGAATTTATTCTTGCAAAAGTCGAAGCTTTGAAATAGAAAGACTTAGGTACGCAGACATTCGAGAAATCAACTGTAGTGGGGCTAATTTGAGAGGTTAGACCTTTCAGGTAAACTCATGCAACACTATCAGAATTACTCATACAACTTTATTTGCTGGTTGCTATGCTTAAGTCCATTTGTCTTGACTGCTAGTATTAATGCAGCATCAGCAAGTAACAGTCATTTTGATTCCTTGTCAATTATCAAACCAAGCACTGAAACTCCAGTGTTTCCTCCGCTTGCATTGTCAGAATCATCTGTAAGCTCTTCCCTAGTAACAGATTTTGATGTGGAATTTAGAGACAATTCTTCTAAACAATTAGAGGTGTTTAGTAGTAAAAAATTTGAAATTAATGCAGTAGGATATAAATTTTGGAATTCACCAATTATTTATGTCGCTCAAGTTACTTCTCCTACTTTTCCAGTCCCACCAACTATAAGAAATGAACCACAACCAGATACTTTACCTTCTAACATTCCTAACCCAATACTTTCTCCTGAACAGCAGCAATCACCATGTTCCCCTGCTCAGATTCCAGAAGCAATTTGTGAAACAGACAAACCATACAAAGTCACTAGTTTAAAATTTGTTAATAGCACAGTTTATAAATCAGAACTACTACTGAAAAAGTTATATAAAAAATTAAAGGATGAGGATAACACAAAACTAGCTGAAAAGCTTAAAAAGCTGAAAATAGTATACAAAAAAAAAGATAAGAGGTGTAGTTCGGATAACGATGAACAAAATCCAGAAAATTATGTATGCAAATTTTCTGATAATGAGGATAAACTTATACAAAATTCTCAAACAAATTCAAATCATGAAATTTTTTTATTGTCAGAGTTGATTCAGATATCTTCTACTATCGCTAAAATTTATGCTGATGATGGCTTTGATACTTCTGGTGCGGTTATTTATATACCGAAAGAAACCCAATTGAATAGAGAAGGTATTGTCATTATCCGAATTATCGAAGGCGAGTTAAACGATATAAAAGTTACATTTATTGATCCAAATAAAAAAAATACAACAGAACCCGCTAGTTCAAGACTGAATCGTGAGTATGTGCGATCGCGTATAGCACTTGCAGCATCAAAGCCATTAAATACTGAAAAACTACGAGAAGCCTTACAACTGCTACAAATTAACCCACTAATCAAATCAATATCTGCTCGTCTCTCATCTGGTACAAATCCAGGGGAAAGTATTTTGGATGTACAAATTCAGGAGGCTAACTCTTTCAATACAGCACTTAGCATTGATAATGGTCGCGCTCCCAGTGTTGGTAGTTTTGAACGCAGAGCAGTTTTCAGAGAAGCTAATTTACTAGGGCTAGGCGATCGCTTGAGTCTGGGTTACACAAACACAGATGGGAGTAATAACTTTGATGCAAGTTACACATTCCCTCTCAATCCCAGCGAAGGAACTCTCTCATTTGCCTATATCAACAGTCAAAATCAGGTGATTGAACCACCCTTCGATGACATTGATAACGATGGAAATGGTGGAGATATTGAATCAGAATCCCGTTCCTACGAATTAACTCTGCGTCAGCCCATTAGCCGCAGAATTTTGAGTGCAACAAAGAAAGATTCAACACCACTACCAACCTTTGAAGAAGTAGCCTTGGGTTTGACAGCTTCTTTGAGAGAAAGTCAAACATCTTTATTGAATATTCCTTTTCCTCTTTCGCCAGGAGCTGATGACAATGGAGTGACGCGCATCTTTGCACTCAGGTTTTTCCAGGACTGGACAAGGCAAAATGCCCAAGAGGTGATTGCCTTTCGTTCTCAATTTAGCTTCGGTTTTCATGCCTTTAATTCCACTATCAATCAACAGATTCCAGGAATAAATGAAGTCATTCCCGATAGTCGCTTTTTTTCTTGGCAAGGACAAGCATTATGGTTACGTGTTTTTGGCAATGAGAAATATAAACAATTATTTAGATTACGCGCCAATGCTCAATTAGCAGATCGGGCCTTGGCATCTTCTGAACAGTTAGTATTTGGAGGTTTAGGTAGTGTACGCGGTTATCGCCAAGATATTTTACAAACTGACAACGGCGTTTTTTTAACAGGTGAATATGAAATCCCTATTTTACAGACTTTTAAAAATACAGGAGTTGTACAAGTTGTTCCTTTTGTTGATTACGGTATAGGTTGGAATAGTTCTGGTAATGCAAATCCGAGTCCCAACTCTTTAGCTTCTTTAGGTCTTGGTTTGCAGTGGCAACAAGGTAATGATTTTACTGCCCGTTTTGATTGGGGCATTCCTTTAATATCAGCAGAATCAAGAGGTAGAACATGGCAAGAAAATGGGCTTTACTTCTCCGTGCAGTGGAATCGGTTTTAAGGCGGATACATCAGTGGATATCTAGAATTTTATTCAGTCGCCGGGGATACTTTCGCCTAGTTGTGGTGATGCTGCTAGGAATGTTTATCTTGACTGTGGAAATGCCGATGGTATTGTCGCAAATGACTGGTGCAAGGCAAATTGCTCAAAATCTGGGTGAGGCTCAAAAGCTTGAAAAACAGGATATAAAACAGCAAATCGATAAAATTAAACAATTACAGAGTGAAGGGCGTTATTATACGGCTTGTGAGACTTTAATTAAAATAGTACTTCCTTTTTCAACCGGATTAACTTGTGATGATTTAGAACAAAAGTATGGGGAAAGTGAACTAACTTATTGGCAAGAAATTAAAAACAATATTACAAATCAAAATAACGAAACTCAAGTAGTTTTTTGGTTTTACTTTGGAGAAAATTTGCGTGTAATTGGTGACTTAGATAAGTCGCAAGAAGCTTTAGAAAAAGGTTTAGAAGTTGCTAAAAATGTATCACCAGATCAAGAAGCAGTCATATCTCTCAGTTTGGCTAATACATTTAGAGCAAAAGGAAATTTGGAACGCGATCGGCTATTGCCTCCGCAGTATGACTATTTACCTTGGCAATATGTAGATAAAATTAGTTTTATTGCAAAGGAAGAATATAAAAAAGAATATGACAGTATTATTTTTAATTATGAAAATGCTTTTAAAAAATATGAAAATGCCGCAGAAATTAGTCAAAGTATTCCAGAAAGTAAAAAATTATCAATTCTTTATCTGACAGCACAGGTAAATCGTATAAGTCTAATGATAGAGCTTGAGCAAGTGCCCAACGAAAATGATTTATTGAATTTGAAAGATAAATTGTCTAATTTACCTGTAAGTCTGGAAAAAGTTTATATACAAATTAGTTTTTTTAAAAGCCTTGTTTATCTACAACAATTGCCTAATAACTCTCTTTTTTGGACTTCTTGGAAGGATATTGTCAGCCAGTTGGAGTGCTTAACAGAAGAAGCCAGGAAACTCAGTAATCAACGTGCGGAATCCTACGTTCTTGGTAATCTTGGTGGTTTGTATGAGTATGAGTATTGTATCCAGAAAGATGATAATTGTCAGGATAGTATTCCAAATAAATCTTTAAATGATGAAACTTGGAAAAAAGCGCAAGAATTTACCCAAGAAGCACTATACCTCGCTCAACCTAGTGAAGCGCCAGATATAGCATATCAGTGGCAATGGCAGATGGGGCGTTTGTTGAAGGAGAAAGGTGAAATAAGAGAGGCTATCCCTAACTACCAAGCATCTGTCAATACACTTAAATCTGTGCGTGGTGATTTGCTGACGATTAATTCCGATGTGCAGTTTTCTTTCAGGGATAATGTAGAGCCTTTATATCGAGAGTTGGTTGACTTGCTTTTACAAATTGGTGGAGAAAATAACTTAATTGAAGCACGGAAGTCAATTGATAGTCTTCGATTAGCTGAACTTGAAAATTTTGTTCGTTGTAAATTGCAAAATAAAGAACAATTGACAAACCCGGATGCTTTAACGATATTAATATATCCAATCATTCTCAAAAATAGACTTGAAGTAATTGTCCAGTCAAAAACTGAATTACGTCATTACAAAAATAATCATGTTGATCAAGACACAGTAGAAAAAACAATTAAACAACTTCGGACTGAGCTTTATCGAAATGTTATAGAAAAAGAGTTATATTTATATTCACAACAGGTATATAACTGGTTAATCCGACCCATTGAACAGGAGAAAGTTTTAGATCCTAAAAAAATTAAAACTGTGGTGTTTATTTTAGATGGGTCTTTCCGAAAGATACCGATGGCATCTTTACATGACAGTGTTGAGAATAAATTTTTAGTTGAGAAATATGCAATTGCTATATCTGCCGGTTTAGAACTACCAGTATCTCAACAAAATAAG
The DNA here is from genome assembly GCF_014698045.1 of Aulosira sp. FACHB-615. GTDB lineage: Bacteria > Cyanobacteriota > Cyanobacteriia > Cyanobacteriales > Nostocaceae > Nostoc_B. Next base: position 23,045 of record NZ_JACJSE010000050.1, on the reverse strand, counting down.
GAGTTAAAGGGACTAATAGCAGGACAGTCGCTAGACATTCCTGGTTATGGCCCAATCGAATATGTAGGCGAATCTAAAGGCAAAGATAAGAGTGAAATAAGAGGAATTGAAACAGTTTGGCAAAACGCAAAAAAATATGTTACAGCACTTCTTGATAAAGAATTAAACAAAAAAGTTCTAGAAAATGAACTCAGTTCTAATTCTCACACTGTAATTCACATTGCAACTCATGGTCAGTTTAGTTCCAATCCCACAGAGACTTTTATTATAACTGCACCGGGTGAGCAGTTGCGTTTAAATGAATTAAAAACTAAACTCCAAAGAAGAAATAGAAAACCTATTGAATTACTAGTCTTCAGTGCTTGTGAAACAGCAAAGGGCGATAATCGTGCTATTTTGGGATTGGCAGGAATTACTGTACAGTCAGGAGTAAGTAGTACTATTGGAACTTTATGGAGTGTGGATGATTACTCAACATCTAAACTTATGAAACAGTTTTATCAAGAGTTATTAAACAATAAACTCAATCCTGCTGAGGCTCTTCAAAAAGCCCAAATTACGCTTTTACAAAAAAAGATACATGATGACTTTATATATAGTCCATACCATTGGTCTCCATACATAATAGTAGGTAACTGGCGTTCAATATCAAATTTTTAGACATGGAACAGATTCAGTTATTTTGAGTAGATAGTATATAGTATTTAATATTTGTTTTGTTAGCAATATTTTCAAAGCCTGCATCTTTTAGTAGGCTTACTAATTGATCATTAATCATAGGGTTGTTTGGATTTTCTTGATGCTTTTCAACTAGAAGAGTTAAAGTTTCGTGCCAAATACCATTCTTAGAATAAAGTTCAATACGCTTTTCTGCTGTTGCTCCACGTAACTGATTTTCAAGGCTATCACCTAGTGTGACCCGTTCAACCCAACTGTCAACAGTAGGGTTTTTCGATATATCTGAATCGCAATATATAATAGAAGCAGTGAAATGATATTGTTGATTAAGTTTCAACTTTTGATGTAGTGATGGACGAAAACCAACAATACCGGGAGTGTCTGTTAAATTTAAAATATATTTTTGAGCCTCTTTATTTTCATTTAAAAGTCTAAACTCTAGCTTACGTACATCTTGAGGTAACTTAGGTACATAAAACCAGAAAACTGGCTCTGATTGCGCTGTTTTTCCTAAAGCCGATACAACATTTTCGTCTTGTGTTTGTTCTAGAAAATGAGGAATTAAAGCTATAAAAGGTTCTTTTAAGTCACTACAACGTCCACGTCTTCCCGTTGAAGATAGCCTGGAAGGCCGTCCCCGATTTGGCAAAGTAAATTTTTTACCTGGACTTGAAGCTAAGATTTTCAAACTATCTACAAAAAGATGAAAAGACTCTATTTTTGAGATTAAATATTGATTTAGTTGTGCCTTTGCTTCCATAGTATGGCTAACCAAGCTTACTACTAAGATTGCAGCTAAAGCAAGATTGAGTTTTTGCATATTTACTTTATTTGTTGGCTCGAATTGATAATATTAGGAATGCGACGCAAGTTTAGTAGAACTGCACTGGCTGCTACTAATGCCAATAGAGATGGAACTAAAGGTATCCAAATTCCATAATGTAAGAGGGCGTAGGATAATAAACACAAAATAAATGTTGCGGTACCCAATTCTGCAAATTTCTTGTATCGCTTTTTCCTCCAAAACCATGCTATTCCACCTCCAATTAACGACCAAATCCAAATACACAGGTTCTCAATCCACTGTGGACAAAATTCTAACAGGGGTCGTTTATCTAGAACTGCACTAAGAATTTGACTTACCATATGTGCTTGAACTTCAACTCCTGGCATTCTTTTTTTGGGAGACTCCCTATCACTATAAGGGGTTAAAAATAAATCACCTACTTGTTCGGCGGTGTAACCTATTAAAACTATCTTATCTTTCACCCACTCAGGCTTAATCTTATTTTCTAATACATCTGTAAGACTAACTTTTTGGGAAACTGGATCAACTGCTCTATAGTTAAGCAGAATTTGAGTACCTCGTATAGGTTCTGATAACTTTTGGTAACTACCAACAGGAAGCTCGGATCGTAAATGTTTAATAATTGTAGAACCATATTGTATATACTCTTCTGGCTTTTGAGTTAAGTTGAATTCATAACCTGCTGTTTTTAAAAAACGATCTGCCAGTAAAAAACTTAGAGATTGTATTGTCTGACAAGGATATGTAGGTTCTGTGCTGAACCAGATTGGATGACGACGAATAATTTCATCATCATCATCATCTACATTACTAAAACCTATACGGTACTCCAATGAAATACCTTTGGGTGGTGTAACACCTTCAGCACCAGTATTTCCTAATTTACAAATGCCAATGATGTTCTGCATCTGTTGTAAGTATTGTAAGAGCTTTTCATAGTTTTTTTTATCTGCTTGTGGTACATCCCTAAAAATATCTAGACCAATTACTAGTGGTTTATACTCTGGGTTTTCCAATTTCTGCAAAAGTTCCAACATTTTTTGATCTGAAAGAGGATATTCTTTATATTTTTCAATATCATCATCATTGATTCCAACAATAAGTAAACGTTGGTCTTGTGCTTCATTTAGTCGTAGCCGCATCAATAGGTCAAATGCTCCAAGTTCAAATTGCTGTAATATGCCAACAGACCTTACCGTTATTACAGAAATAGTGATTAATAAACTAGATGTGAAGACAACTCCACAAGATAACCAGCGTATCCAGTCTTCATTGTCTTTTATTAAGAGTAATAGTTGGTTTAGCCCAAATACTTTAGGTTCTGGGTGAACTGGTTCTGGGATTGAATCTCCTTCACCAGTTTTTGAACTTGGATTTGCATTTATATCTCCGTATACATTACCGTGAATGTTAATAAAGGAGTTACTATCGCTGTCTTGTAAATTTACTTGTTGACCAGATTTATTAGTATTTCGTGAAAACCCTTTATCTCTTCCACTGTAATTTTCTGTTGTTCGCCCCTTTTGCTCCAGATCGAAGTTGGGGACTATGACTTTTTTGTGAATGCCTGAACCCATTTACTAAACTTCGGAAAATATTGCCGTAAAAAGTTCTCTGTATCTAATCCCGCTTCGTAAGATAAACTAATGAAGGGCGGCATTGAAGAAATCACTGCTTTTAGCTGGGCTGCTGCTGTTGTACCCGGTTGGTTTACTTTGTCCAGAATCTCGCGCAAAATCTGCATAATTTCATCGGGATAAGGAGCAGTCTGACGTACTTCAAGTTTTCCGACCTGTTCAACAAATTCAGCAATTATAGGTTCTGCTTCTGATTCCTCAATCACTAATTCTGTTGATCTCTCACCCAGAATCTGAAAGTATTCTTGATTAAGCTGACATATATCCCAGCGTATCTCCTTAATTTGTTGGTCAATACGAACCTTCTCCTCCAAAGGTGCTAAGTCTTTAGCTTTTTGCTTACCTCCTAATTGCTCTCCCAAACGGTTCAAACTGTCTTTGATTTGATGCAGGCGATCGCTCGACATTGGTAAACTCCAAAATTTAAAAACCTACTTAATTTTACTATTGACAAGGAGGTGCAAATTTAACCAAACTGCTAAATGACCGAGTATTAGTAACAGTTTTCTTGTCATCAAAGTGAAAAGTAACTTTTGACCAATCTATCAAGTTAAATAAATCAACACTTAATGCTTCATCCGGTCTTGGTGGTAAACCTCCTTTACCAATGGTATAAAACTGAACAGCTTCTTTATTTTCAACAATTTGGCAGCCTTCAGATATCGTAGGATTTGGTCGTGCATCTGGTAATTCCGTTAACCCATTTGTGGGGTCAGCGTTAATTGTAAAGTTAATAGCCACTTCACCATTAATCCCAAATTCTGAACTAGCAGTGATATCACTAAAAAGAGTTGGAAAACTTGGCTCTTGAATGCCAAATATGCGTTGAGTAGTGATATCAACCCTACCACCATTACCTGTAAACGCATTAGCAGTAATATCGCTATTTTCACTGGGAACAGCTACAATAAAGCCATTTCTGGCATTGATGAAAATATTGCCACCATTACCCCCAAATTGCTGATTTCCTGCCGTAGTCGATATTTGACTACCATGCCGCAACAATAATAAATCATCTATACTTAGATTAATATTTCCCCCTGTATTACTTCTGGTTTGTGCAGAAATACTTCCATTGTCTAGAAACAGATAACCTGCTTGCAGATTAATATCACCACCAATTCCTTCACCCTGGCTATTGACAGCAATTGTCGCCCCATCTCGAATAATTAATCTTTGAGGGTCAATGTCAATCCCACCTCCATTACCAGTAGAACCATTTTCTGTATTAGCAAAAAGTCCGCTATCTCTTCCTGAAAGTATCAATTGATTTGGGATTTGTAAAGTAATATTCCCAGCTTTTTGTGCTTGAAATGTGGTAGTTCGTAACTGTCCTCCTGAATTAATTTCTAATTGTGGAGAATTAATTGTTATATTCCCAGCCGCCCCAGTTTTACTTTCAGTTTGAGCAAAAATGCCACTGGCAAATCTCCCATTAACGGAGTTACTTTGAATATTAGGGGTATCTAGAGAAATCTGAAGTTGGTAACTCTGTGGTCTTGCAGTTGTAGATACTTCTAAAAAATAAGTTCCAGGCTGAGTGAACACATACCTAAGATAAGAATCAGGACTGAAAATAGTATTAGAACCAGCACCAGGATTATTAATATCTCCCGGAGCTAACTGACTCCCTGCGGCACCAAAAATCACAGGAGCATCATTGTTAGATGCTAATCTTACCCCTGCATTATTATAAAGAGAAATTCGTGTATCTATACTGCCGGTTGTATTTCCAGATTTAAACCCATTATCGATATCAAAAATGCCCCTAGTACCTGGAGTAACTTCAAAAGAATAAATATCAACTGATGTAGGATTAGAACCTTGTCCTGATATAGATACATAAGGAATTCTAGTAGAGAACTCAACATCAGGATTGACATTATTAATTGGGTCTATCGAAAAATCTTCATTTGAGAGTCTCTGTGCTTGAGAAAATGAATTGTTTGCTTCTACTTCCGCAACTGGTCTGAAGATTCTCCTCTGAACATTATTTATTGGTTGAGCAGCACTAGCAGAATTGTTATTAACACCGGAAATGATGACTCCTTCTTTAGCATTAACTGTAATATCACCAGCATTCCCAATGCCAAAGGTATTCGTAAGTATTTGTCCTCCATTACTCAGTTCAAGTTTATTCGCCTGAATAATCACATTACCAGCATTCCCTCCTGCTTGTTGGTTAACAAATGTACTAATGTTACTCCCATCCAGCAGGCTAAGATTTCCTTGAGCAGTTACCGCAACTTGACCTCCATTACCATTCCCAGCAGTAATGCTAAAAATAGAACTGTTGTTCTTTAGAGAAATAGAGTTATTAGTGTTCAGGCTCACATTACCTGCGTTACCATCCCAAAAAGTAGCACTATCAATAAAAGAAAAATTATCTAAACTGACAGAATCAGCTTGAATTTCAATGTTACCCCCACTTCCGATTCCTCCCGGTTCGAGAGAAGTAAATAGACGACTTCTATCTAGAACAACTTCGCCAGGAGTATTGATTATAATATTTCCGCCTTGTCCTGTTCCTGAAGAGAGGGTAGTTGTAATATCTGTATTATTTAAAAAAACAGAATCAGCATTAATTTTAATGTCACCACCCTGACCGTCACCAAATACATTACTGTTGATTAAGGCATTGTTGATAGCGAATCTTCCAGATTGAACATTGAATAAAATCTGACCCCCATCTCCACTACCAGAAACATCTACAACAGGTGAATTAGCACCTACACCAATAGTAATATTCTTTTCCGCAGTCAGGTTGATATTGCCGCGTTTTGTATTGCTAGATGCAATTATATTTCCAGCAATAATTGACCCATCTGTACTTTCTACAGTGATACTGCCACTGCTTCCTGGTGTATCTCTACCTGTCAAAGAACTAGAAGTTAAGAAGTTTGTTGTAATGTCATTCTTAGCAGTGAGTTTAATTATTCCACCATTACCTGCTCTACCTCGACCTCTAGAATCTGAGAAAGTATTTACAGAAAATGTGTCAATACTTCCTTGAAGAGCTTGAAGTGTAATATCTGCACCATTACCTGCTGCTTGGCAACTTCCTTGACAACTTCCAAAAACTCGTGAGAAATTACCTACTTGATTAACAAAAATATCACCTGTTTTACTAATAACTCGTATATTTCCACCATTACCTGCACTCCCATTACCAAAAACTTGAGAATTAGTACCTATACTTCCTTGAAATGTCAATTGCCCGTTTGAATTTGTGATACTAACGTTACCATTACTGATAATATCAACTATTCCACCATTACCAGCATTACCATTGCCTCCAATCTGTGACCATGCAACAATTGCACCTGCGGAATTATTTGTTCTGAGTTCAACATCACCGCCACTGTTGATAGTAATATTTCCAGCATTGCCAGTACTGCATCTAACAGTTGTACAATTACCGCGAACTTGAGAGTAAGATCGCAAGAAAACAGATTTAAAATCTCCACCACTTTCAATAATAAAGTTTCCACCCTTTCCTGTGTTTCCATTACCTATAACTTCCGAAACAGATGTTATTCTATCTGTAATAATGTTGCCTTGAGTGCTTTTGAGAGTGATTGTACCTGCATTACCTGTAGTACCATTTCTCAAAACCTGAGAATTAGCATTGAGAAAGTTATTAGTAGTAATACCATCATTAGCAGTGATGCTAATATTTCCACCATTTCCTGAGATACCATTATTTTGTACTTCAGAAAATGTCAGTATTAATCCTTCGCTTCTAATACTTCCCGTAGTACTTTCAAGCTTAATTGCTCCACCATTTCCAGCCGTTCCATTTCCAGCCGTTCCATCTCGTAATCGACCAACACGAGAAAAAGCTGCTAGAGTACCTTTAGTTGTAATATTTCCTCCCGTCGTGATAAAAGTGATAGAACCTGCATTACCTGAATCACTATTACCTCTAACCTGAGATAGAGAGGATACGACACCAGAAGTAGTAATGTTACCACCAGCTTTCAGGATAATGTCTCCGCTATTTATTGGACTAAGATTATCGCCTGCGACTAAAGAGTCAGCCCTAATTCCATTATTGATAGTTATATTTCTCCCACTATTAATATAAATAGATCCGGGAGTTCCTTGAATAAAAGAATCTGTTCTTATTGCTCCATAGGCAATAAAATTTCCACTACTTTTAACATTTATATCCCCACTAATTATTCCAGAAGTAGTTAAGTTATCACTAGAAGCAAACGCTGGATTGCCTATAGAAATATCACCGTTAGTGGCAATTAAGTTAATATTTCCTCCATTACGTACAGGTGTAAGTGTACTAATATTTCCTAAATTTAGATTTGCTCCGGAAATAGTAACATCTGCCCCAGCAGAGCTAATAGTCTGGTTTGTATCCATCCTAAAAGAACCTCTGCCATTCTTATCCGCGTCTGCCAAGAATGTAATTGAATCAGGGCTAATTAAGTTTAGTGTAAATCCAGAAGCAATAGTAATATTATCAGTTGCTTCTAGTAAAATATTTCCCCTGGTAAATCGAAGAAGATTTTGCTCAGAAGAACTATTTTGAGTAGCAAGAATTTGTATATCTGCGCTACTAGATTCATTCGATGAAGCATTATTTATAATTTCAAGATTATTACCAATTAGATTAATATTTTGTTTTGCTCCAGGTAAATTTATCTGATTATTAATAGCTCCTGGCTCTTTTCCTTCAAATATCACACCAATGGGAGCTTTAACATCGATCTCTAATAATGGTGGTGCTTGAGGATTAGTAGCACTGAAAAGTTGGCCATTAGTGAAAATTAGGCTATTTGCTGTACTACCAACAAATGAACCCTTGATATCTAATTTTGCATCTGCACCAAAAATAATGCCATTAGGATTGATGAAAAATAAATTGGCATTACCCAACACACCCAACGTTCCAAATAAACGAGAAGAGTTGTTTCCTGTTACCCGACTAAAAATATTTTCAATCTGGACTGGGTTAGCGAAATCAACACGTCTTCCCTGATCAATATTAAATTCCTGGAAACTGTGAAATAGACTAGATCCGCGAATTGCGCCACCATCAATTCGCTCACTTGTACTACTGGTAGGTGTAACGATAGATGTCTCATTTCCAAGAGTAGTATCTGGAGTAATTTGAGCCAGAGAGCTTTTCTCAAAAATAATAGTTATTCCACAAAATGCTAAAGAGATAGCTATGCCTAAACTTTTAAACGTAGCCTTCCAATCTGCAACCATATTAAAATAATTCCCCAATTAAGCCATTTTAAAAACCAAGAAGGGAACACAAATTAGCTCATGACTTTACATCTTTACTACTATTAATGAACTACTTATTTATCCTGCCAGCAAGTAACAGGCTACATAAATTCAAATTTAGTAGTCGTGAGTAGAGTTTTTAATCAAAATAAAGAAACTACATTTTACAGCAGTTATACACAGAAAAGCATTGAAAAGAATAATATCAGTCCCAGTAGATTTACGATAGTACTTGTTCTTACAAAAATCAAAGCTGTGTAGTAAAATATTTACCTTTTCCTTATCCAGTATTCATTTAAGCGTTTACAGTGAAATTTTTACTTAGAATTTTTTGCTAAAAAATAGTAATATTTGTTCATAAATTTTTCAATTTAACAGCATTTTACGCATCACTTAGTCTGTTACCAAAAGAATAGACATCTGCAATACCTCACTTCAGGAACCAAACCGTGCAGTATCTGATGAATTGCTTGGTGCAATCCTGTGTGGTCATCCGTCATCCCTGCGTAGGCAATCGCTGTTTGTAGGTACTACAGCAAACTCACGTTAACTAGCCTTACAACACCATCAGTACATTTGCCAGCACCGCAATTTGTCGCGCCACCAGTTGCTTCGCTTCGTTAACTGACCCATGCCGCAATTCATGAATGGCTTGGTGTAGTCCCGTGTGGGCGTTAGTTGCAGCGTTGATTGCTGTTTGTAAAGTTTGTGGATTTGTCACCTCTACGAAGCCCTTTTAAAATAAGAATTTTTGTATGTCTACTCATCCTTTATTAATAGGTACTAATCATCCTATGAGTACCTATTAAATAAGTACTGTACCTATTTCATCTGCCAACGCGCATCCAGGTCACACCCTAGACATTCGTTGCAAAAGCGATCGCACAACTTCACATCGGGCGATCGCTTTTAGTTGTGAGGTAATCGCAACTAAAAGTACAGCTTTACCAAATACTGGAAAGCTTTTACTATGAGTGATTTACTCTTTACTAGCATCACTTTATCAATTATATTATGAGTACGTCAAGTGGCACTAGTAAAGAATATATTATGTTGGAATTAGATTTAATTACTACTGTCGCGTGGAAACCAGCTTTTGGAGAAAAGTTGAAGCAAATGCGTGGAAAGGTTTCTAGGCGTTCTCTTGCTGAGGAAATTCAAGCTCAGTTTGATTATAGAGTTTCTCAGCAATATATTCAGCTTTTGGAGAATCCTAATATGCCAAAAGCACCGCAAAACGTGTCTTTTCAATTGCTGAGGTATATTTGTCAGGTACTTGGGCATGATGTACAAGAAATTTTTGGTTCTCCTAAAATAATATCTCAATAATTTATAAGCACCACTTGATTTTTATAAGTGACACTAGTAAATTAATAAGTATGAGTTTCAGCTTTGCTGAACTGGAATGAGAGACAAGCTCAAAGCAAAAGAGCGCAGTGCTAGTAACACAACGCTCTTGTACTCATCCAAACCAAAAGCGACCGCCGTACCGTGGAAAGTCTGCGATCGCCTTTTGAAAAACCCATACACTCGTACAGGGAATCTTAATCATGACACACGTAACCTTCAGCCAACAACAGCTGCAACAGAAAACCATAGAGCAGCTGAGACAAACGTATGCCGAAATCGGCTGTACAGTAGCGGTACAGGACAAACGCCGCAGAGAATCATGGATTAGAGCGATCACACAGTACCAAGCAAATAAGATCCAAAAAATCGCCCAGTCCGAACTCAACAGCCACCTCGCAACCCAAGCCGAAGCAATAGCCTCCGAATTCACCACCGTCGAGATCAACGATCACCATTTTGAAATTTACGCTGGCAAATGGCTTGTGGCGTACATCAGCTACGATTACAGCGACTTTATCACACAACGCTGGGTGGTAATGGTCAACGGCGAAGAGGTTTTCCGCCACAGCACCCAAGCTCAGTGTCACCGCTACATTAACTGGCACTACAAAGACGGAAGCCTGAACCCTCAACCTAGCGCAGATGTACCAGAAGTTCCCTTTATTTCCGAAGTCTGTTTCTTCGACCAAGAGGCTTTGGTAGGCGGTGAGTTGATTGCCAGCATAACCTACAACCACGACAACCACCAAAACCCCTACTGGCAGGTAATCATCAACGACTTGGAAATCTTCAGAGACATCACCCCAGCACGGTGTCACAGCTATATCAAACAGCAGTATCAAGCTGGCACTCTCCCCGTACAAGAACCATTCGAGGAACCATGCACTGATAACCGAACAATGGCACATATTTTCAACGAGTGCCAAAAGTACGGCTTTGAACCACTGGATGACGGTATTTACAAAGGCGACGTAAAACTGGGCGAAGTCGGGTACACCAACGGGAATTGGTGGGTTATCAAAGGCTGTTCTGGTCAGCAGTATTCTGATTCAGTGTTTGATGCTGTGCGATCGCTGTTGGTGTTAAGCGACTGCGAACAATTGCTAGACCAACCGTTTGAAATGTTAACTGCCCAAGACTGGCAACGGCTACGGGAGTATGAGCCAGTATCAGAATTAGTTGCAGCATAGAGTATTAGTTTCAAATATCACTATCTACATTCGGGACAGACCTCAGTAATTCTGTCCTACTTCCTCACCAATCACTTCATTCACCAACACAATTATGCAACCCACAATCAATATTCCTCAAAACTGGGACTATCCCCGCTTTACCTTTGGCGATCGCACACAACAGGGCATCATCCTTGGCATGGAGTACTACCTCCCCAACACCCCATTAGCCCACGAGTACGGTCACGGTTGGCGTTACGCTGTTATGCCTGATGACGGTTGCGATGAGATTAGGTATTACTTTGACGACCAACTCCAAACACTATCTATTGCAGAGGTACAGCAAAAATTACAAGCAGAAATTGACGAACATCAACAGCAAATTAAAGCACTTCAACAGCAACTAGTAGCTATCACAGGAGGTTCAACTGATGGCTAAAGTTGTCGATTATTACGTAGAACGAACTGCTGCCAGACTACTGCGATCGCTCAAAGGCTCTGGTGGTGCTATTCCTCTACACCAGATCCAGTTTTCTAACACAATCATTCAATACTTGCTTGACAAGAAACAGGCACAAATCAAGAACACTGGTCACGGCTTTTTGTTGGCAGTTGTCGAGAAATTTTAGTTCCAGAAGAGAGAAACTCAAATGGATTTACCAGATTTATTGCTATTAGTTGAATCTGCCCAATACTTGATAACTCAAATCGAAAAACATACCGATTACCAAGCACTTGATTATCAACCAGACTTAACAATAGGTGATGCTCAAACAGCACTTTCATATTTGAAATGCGAACTAGAAGATAATCAACAGCCTTTAGTTTTAACTGAGAGTTTAGATTGAGGAAGAAATTGCCTGAACAAGGATTTGCATTCAGGCAATTGCTAAGAGAATTAAGTACATCTTTTTACGACAAACCAATTATTACATATTCCGTAAGTTTGGAGGTTAAGGAATGAGTAACGAAATCAAACTAGGTCTAATATCTATGAGCGTCAAAGGCTGGAGCAGCTTGAAATAAGGAAAAAAGACTTGGGGCAGGAGTAAAAATACATCACCCTCAAATTTTACATTCTGCACCCATGTCTCTTTTTATTCCTATCTACCTCGATTAACTATACAGGGTTATCGCATGAAAGTCATTGTCACAGTAGTCGAAAAAATCACAAGCGAAGCTCACATTGAACTACCAGATGAGTTAACTAAAGAAGTTATCAAACAGCAGATATTAGACCTTTACAACAGTGGTCAAATGCAGACTGATTTGAATATTTTTCAAGTTGATTTTGAATCAATCAGCGCACGAATTGTTAACGAAGTTCAAGCAACATAAACAACCTAATATTCTCACAACACTTTTTCTCTTGTTGAGATGAAAAGTTGGAGGTAATAAAATGAGTGCTAAATGGTCTAAAGAAGAGATTGCCATTCTTGAAGAAAAGGCTGATTTTTACACCAAAGAGCAGATAGCCAGGATGTTAAAAAAGCAAGGTTATCATCGCTCAACTATGGCAATTAAGCTGAAGTTAAATCGTTTGGGTTATTCTACACGCCCCACACTTGATAACTATAGCTGCCAAGAAATTGCCAACGTCCTTTGCTTGAGTTTATCTACTCTCTGTCGTTGGATCAAGCGCGGATGGCTCAAAGCTAACAAGCGTTCTGCAAGCTGTTACCAAATCAGAACTTGGCATCTCAAAGAGTTTCTAGACAATCCACCACATCAAATTAAAGAGCGCATTGCCTCTCTTGAGCCTGAAGCCATTAACTATCTTGTGGGGAAGAAATTATGACTAAAACTTTGACTAATCCAGAAAATTACACCTGTCACCAAATCGCCAGTATTCTTTCGCTGAATTTATTAACTGTTCGCCACTGGATTCAAAGAGGCTGGCTCAAAGCAAATCAAAGTTGTCCCAAATATTATCAAGTCAAACCAGGGAATCTCAGACAATTTCTCGAAAACCCACCACATCAGATTAAAAAACGTATTTCATCTCTTGATTCCAAAGCTATTAATTATTTGTTGGGTAAAACAGTATGACAGAACAAATTACAGATTTAGAAAGATGCTGGTTTTTATCCCCACCTTGGGGACAAGCTATTCCACCTGTTGAAGTCAATGTGTTAGAGAAAGTCTACATCAAAGACAACAGAACATTCGGCTACTGCTGTGGAGTGCAATGGTATGGCAATTGCTGGAATTACATTATTGAGGTCAAAAATGATTTCATCTATGCAACCAAACATCAAATTATTGCCACGGGTAATATACAACCGAGGATTTTGAAAAAACCTTCTTTCGTGTTGGGAGAACGAGTACTGTTGAAAATTCCCAATCACGGTACAAAGCAAAGGCTAATTCTGGGGATTGAGCTAATCGAGAAGTCCTGGTTTTATCTGGTGGAGTTGGCATTACCCACTTTTGAACAACCACTCATCACCACCAATCGCTTTTCTTTGGTGCGCGAACAAGATTTAGTGCGGGTAAATGTCTAGGTGTTATAGCGTTTCCCCAAAGAAGTAGACAGAAGCAATTACACCTTGATGAAAGTTAGCAATTGCTTCTACCACTATTAAGCAAAAGGTATGTCATGTCTAATTTAGATAATTTTCATCAACTAAACAACAGTAGTCCTTTTGATAGCATTCGTCATGTCGATGACTTTGGACAAGAGTATTGGAATGCTAGAGAGTTAATGCCTCTACTGGGCTATTCTCGCTGGAACGATTTCAAACCCGTAATTGAAAGGGCTACTTTTGCTTGTAAAAATACGGGAAATGACGTAGAGGCGCACTTTTCAGGGTTGTTCCTGAAAAGTCAGGGGCGACCAGGACAAGATTACAAGCTCTCTCGTTACGGCGGATATTTAACTGCGATGAATGGCGATCCCAGAAAGTCAGAAATTGCCGCAGCGCAAAGTTATTTTGTTGTCAAAACGCACGAAGCTGAAACCCAATCTGGTCTAAAAGCCATGACCCAGATACAATTACTCGCCGCGATCGCACAACAGATGGCAGAACAAGAGCAACGTTTAATTCAACAGCAACAGCAGCAAGCCGAAATCTTGGAAAGGCTCAAAGCCGTCGAAGTTGAGCAAGACAGAGTAAATACTCCCTCCGGTCACAAGTACAGCATCGTGGGTTTCGCTAATCTTCAGGGTTTGGAAATATCTGCTAAAGAAGCCAGTACTAAGGGAAGAAAAGCCAGCGCATTATGTCGTAAGCAGGGCATAGAAATAGAGCGCATTCATGACCCCAGATTTGGCAGAGTCGGCTTGTATCCCGAAAGCATTTTGATTGAAGTTTTTTCAACTAGTCAAAAGTGAATTGCAACTCAGTTAAAGGTGTAGTGATTTCTTCTACTGCCAAGCATAGTTTCATCCATTTTCCGTCAATTAAAAGCAGAGTCATTCATCATGAAACAAGTCAAATCCCCTTATCTATTAAATCCAAAAACCACGAACTCTGATGTTACCTCTGCTCAAGCCGAAATGGAAAATTTAGAGGCATGGATTAGAAATTTTGTCTATTCATTTAGTCAAGGCAGATTGCAAAATCTTCTTTCCAAAGCCAAATTCTTGCGAAGACATGATGAGGCATGGAGATTTAACCCATTTCAGGTTGTTTCTGGTTTAGCAATTTTGATTACTTGCGATAGTTGGCAAGATTACAGACAGCTTGTTGCCAAACACAAACAACTCGCTTACAGAATCCGAAAGCTTGACCCACAAATAGACCTGTTAATGCTGATATCGCCTGACCTAACCATAGCTGAAATCACAATTCTTGCCACTGTCGAAAAGTTTATAGCCAAAGATTTCGAGAGGGAATTTCTTCTCTATGGCCGCAAAGACTGATACCAAGATCGCACTTCGCAATTAAAAACTTCCTAGTAATTTTTTGACCTGTTCTTTAACACTTTAAAGCGGTATGAGGGCATACCGCTAACTTTTTCGTGCGCGTATTTAACGAGGGGAATATGGATAATTACACTAATCAGTTAGCACCGCATCATTGGCAAGAATGGGTTGTTGGTTCAGCTGTTGACCCTACTCTTGTCGCGTTAAACGTGCGATCGCTCTCTGGTGATGAAATATATGAATATTTATTGTATGCCCTACCCCAAAACGCCCGACGAAACGATGGACGGTTACGAGATGGGTACTTACTTCGATATGCTGCCATGACCAGTTCTTGGTGGTCAAACGGACTCGACCCTCACAACGATTGGCAACCAATGGAATGGGGACGGGCGAAGCCTGATACTCCCAGATTTGAGGAGGAAGAGACAGGCAGGGGAGAGGCTACTGTCAATTCCCCCCGTAAGCCCATCAAATACGAATCCCCACCCAAAACTCCTAACCGCGTCACGTATTTTAGGGTTCCACTGCACATCTGGCAAAAAATATCCCTACGCTACGACGTGCCAATGCCCGATAACATTGTCATTACTCAAGAAGGTGAAGCTTTGGGATTCTGGGCTTGGGTGATGGAAAATCCCCAGATTCCAGTTTTTCTTACAGAAGGCGAAAAGAAAGCTGGTTGTATGCTGTCGTTGGGGTATGCAGCGATCGCACTTCCTGGCATTTGGAATGGTCGAGTTGGTAAGGAAGGTTTTGAACGGCTGCACCCTGACCTAGTGCCAATGGCCCAAGCCGAACGTAAATTCATCATTCTCTTTGACTACGAAACCAAACCCAAAACAAAATGGCAAGTCTTTCAAGCCACCCGCCGCACCGCCAACGTCATCACCCAACTTGGCTGCCAGTGTGAAGTGGCATTGTTACCAGGGCCAGAAAAAGGGATTGACGACTGGGTGGTGGCACTCTCGCATAAAGCCGAAAAAGCAGTGTCAGCCATGATTGCTGATGCCCTCACCCTGCAAGAATATCAGCAGAGGTTTTTCTTTAAAAAACCCAGAGGCTTGCACAAGTATAAGCCGGATGTGACTGTTAATACTCGCTATTTGTCCGAGGTCATCAAATCCTTCCCCAAATCTGGTGTTGTTGGTTTGGCTTCGGATATGGGTACTGGTAAAACTGAACTTATGTCCATTGTCAGACGAGATAACCCAGACTTAAGTTTTTTGAACAACGGGCATCGGGTGAACCTGCTCAAAAACCTCAGCGATCGCCTACTCACTGCGATGTATTCAGCGATCGCCGTTGGTGACTGGGCAAAAGCCAAAGCACTGAGCATCACGGTAGACTCTTTATATAAAATGGCGAATAATTTACAGGCTTACGACATTCTGTTTATAGACGAAGCTTGTCAGTACCTCGCCCACTTGCTCAAGTCCAAAACTTGCAAGGAACACCGGGGGGCTATTCTAGAAGTACTAGAATATCTCGTATACAACGCCAAGCTGGTTGTTTTGGCTGATGCTCACCTGGACGATACGACCATCGACTTTTTTATGAAGATGCGACCAGTGGGAGAACAGCCATACATCATCAAAAACGAGTATCGCTCTGGTGGTCGTCAAGTTCATTGGTACGAAGGTGAAGACAGTAGTGCCATAGTTGCCCAAATCCATCTTCAACTAATGTTGGGGAAAAAGCCGATGGTGGTGAGCGATAGTAAACGCTTCATCAAAAAGTTGGAACGCGCTTTAAATGAAGTAGCAGCACAGAGATCAATTCGCAATTCGCAGTTCGCAATTCCCAGTTTAGAGAATTGTGAATTACCAAAGGATATTACACCAGAATCAGAAGAAGACCGCCAGCTTAGGATCTGGACTATTCATTCGGAGAATAGTGGTAGTGAAGAAAACGTCATTTTTATCAGGGAGATTAACACGGCCATTCAAGATATTGACGCGCTGTTAATCACTCCCAGCCTTGGAACAGGTGTTGACATCTCCGCTTATCATTTTGATGTGATATTTGGTGTGTTTCATGCTGTGTCCCAGTCTGCCACCGAATGCGTTCAACAGTTGTGGCGGTATCGTCCCAATGTTCCAATGCACGTTTGGGTTGCTCCGCGTCCACCTTTTGGGTACGTTGAAACTAATGCCCGTCACATCAAAGAGAAGATTCTCCAGAAAAATGAAATGACTGCGTTTCTCATTCGTATTGACAAGGAAACGGGCAAGCGTGGTGCTGAGAAAGATTGGGCGTTAGATACCTCTTGCCAAATTGAAGCACAACGCAATTGGTCGATTAATAATTTACGTGCTGATTTGCGATCGCTGCTTGTTGAAATGGGCAATACGATTGTTAGCGCCGGGGACAATATGGATGAAGCTGCGCGGCACTTGATGAAGGCGGCGGGAAATGCCATTGATGCGGAGCATTATCGTAACGTTGCCAATGCTAAAGATATTGACAGGAGAACGTATACAGCCAGACAGCACCAAGATTATCTCAAGCCAGAAGAAGCTCTGGAGTGTGAGAAATTCCGTATTTGGGATACCTACGGGATGACTGTTACTCCTGAGTTGGTCGAGAAAGACGATGGTGGAAGGTTAATCAAAAAGTTGGTGGCGTTGGAAGCAATCTTGGCAGCACCGGGGCAAGCGATCGCCGACGAGCATGGGCGGGAGTTTGTTACGCCGCCTTTTGTTGTGGCAGAACGAGATAGGACGGAACGAGATCGCTTGCCCATCTGCACCGACTGGGGTAATCATTCCACTTCTTGGTTAATGCGCCACCGATTGGGGTTACGCGCAATACTGACTGATTTGATGGATGGGGTGGAGATTAAGGGCGATGAAGCGAGTATTGAAGCATTAGCAGATTTTTCCAAACGCAATGCACCACATATTAAAGGCATCCTCAACTTGACCATCCCTCTCGATGAGTCTCCGGTGTGGATTTTGAGTCAGTACTTGGGGCAACTGGCTTTAACTACCCAGTCGCGGCGGCCTACCGAGAATGGTCAACGGGTGCGGTATTACCGATTAAGTACTGAGGATGTTGCTTTTGCCCGTCAGGTGTTTGTGTATCGGCAATCACAGAAGGAAGAACGAGAACGGCGGCGGCTGGAGGAAAGTGAATCTCAGGCGGCGTATGCGGCTAGGATGCAGGCTATGTATGGTGTTAATGCCCCGTCCACGCCCCCCATTAATGTAAGTGGAAGTAATAATTGGGAGGGGGTGGACGGACAGGAAAATCCGATTGATTCGTGGTGGCAGCAAGTTAAATCTTATACTGCATTGGTCATGGAACGGGTGAAACATGGTGTGGGAGCAGTCAAAGAATTCCTCTCTAGCCTTAGCAGTGATGAAAGGTGGGGAGTGATGGTGGCTTTTGAGGAATCGGAGCCTGCGATGTTTGGGCAATTGGTGGCGGCGGCTCCCGATTGGGTGCAGTGGATGGCGGATGAATAAATGGTGAAACACCGCGCTAAATTTTGAATTTAGCGGTCTTCAATCGGTGAGCAGGGTGTGGGAATTTTAGAAACTAATTAATAATTTCTCCTTTGTTATTGGCCAACTTTTCACGCCATTTTTGGAGTTCTTCAGGTGTTTGTCTCACCCAATCTGTGACTTCGCCAACAATTTTTAATGGTGCTTGGGAGCGATATGAGCGTGTCGGATTGCCCGGAAATTTTTTGTCTGTAACATTCGGATCATTTTCAAACTCCCCTGTTGGTTCAACGATATAAACACGTTCACGGTTATCGCCTTTTGCTAATGCAGCTGCTAGTCCCGCCCCATTGACAAGGGCTGTGAAATAAATGTGATTCATTTTGAGTTCTCTTTTGTAATTAGAACTGCCCCCTGCTGTCAGCAAATCACCAAGGAGCAAATCGGCTTTCGTCCCATGATAGAAGGGGCCTTTGTCAGAAGGTTTATTCTGAAACGAAGTTGCTAATTCATAATTCTTTTTTGCCTTGTCAGGTGAGCTTAACTCTTCATAGCATTTGGCAATGTTTGAATATAGAGAAGGTATTGCACTCTTAACAGTGTCGTCATTTATTTTTAATGCCAACTGCAAAGCTATTTCGAGCCATTTTAATTTGTCGTCAACATTTTTTTGATATTGAGCTACATAGTGAGCTGAAATAAATTTTTCCAAGTCGTATGTCGCTTCGTTCCAGGCTTCTTGAAACAGTTTACTTGCTTCTTCTGGTTTGCCTTTTTCTTCCATGCCCATACCTTGAAGACAGAGTTTAACAACATTGTTGTTTGGGTTGAATTCCATAATTACTTTGTCTCGTAATGATCGTACGTTAATAACTCTGTTGCTTCTTTTAATACTTGAGTAATTTCAGGTTTGTCAGAACTTATCACATCATCTGGTAAATGCTTGTGGTGTGGAAAAGTAGAAAGATTGGGAAAGTGGGGGGTATTATCATAACGAAAAACTAGGCAACTTCGTTCATCTTGAAAATGGTAACGATAGTCGAGAAATTCTAGCTGATTGCCTGTGATTAATAAAGCTTCATTTATTTCTAACAAATGTGTCTGATTGAAGCGCAGTCTAATTCTTAAATTCGCCCGTTGTGATGTGAGAATTTCTTCTTCATAACGTTCTACATAAACATTCTGACACTAATGATTAAATGCCCATGAAACCCATAGTACGTCTGTTTCTTGGTCTTTGTAAAATATTGCCCATCAACAAGAATACGCTTGTTCGTTTTATAGCTTATTTATCAACCTTTTTTAAAATGAGCTTAATAGCACTCACGATTAACTCTGGTTGATCTATCCAAACAAAATGACCACTTTTTTTAGCATCAATTTGTACACAATCTGTAGATAAATTGAGAATTTTCTTGTGCATTTCCTCTCGTAAATTATTGGCAGCTTTCATAGGTAAAAGCATAGTCCAAACAGAAGGTTGAAAAAAAGTATGCGCTTTGATGCTAACTATAGGCAATGCCGCAAATTTTCTGGTTAACTGTAGTTGACGACTACTATTATTCAGGTTTAAGAGTTCCCGACTCATGGTAATCCAGTGCTTGGGACGGCAGAAAGAACGCTTAATTGGAAAGAGTGCTACTGGCGGAAATTTCATTAATTCTGGCTTGATAATTTCAAATGTACCCACCAATTTGAGTAATCTGATAATGCCCAAGATTGAGCCAAAAATTGACATAATAAAGCCAGAAACAAAAAATAGTTTCAAAGCTTGTAAATAGATAGACATTTTCAGCATATCTGTTTCATGGAGTCCATCAGTAAGTACCATACCTACTACTTTTGAAGGAAAATAATGAGCATATAAACGCACGTTATAACTACCAAAAGAATTGCCCACAAGAATATATGGTGGTGCAATTCCTGCTTGGGTGAGAAGGGTATCTAACTCAGTCACAATTTGCTGACTAGTGCGAGGATGAGGACTATGATTGCTCCATCCATACCCAGCACGATCATATATACAAACCCGTGTCAATTTAGCTATTTCTTGCACGAGTAAATAACCTTCCATTCCGCCTAAACTGTGTTCCAAAATCACAGTAGGGCTAGACTTTCCAGCCGTGTAGAGATGCAAGTGATATCCACCCACATCAATCAATTGTCCTGGCAGAGGTTCTCGATTTTCTCTTAAGCAGGCAATTGCCTGATAAAAAGTTGTAGCTAATAGTAGAAAAATTTCAACAGGAGATGGCATTGTATTCCTTTCGACTGCAATTTTTCGCCTTGCTTTCTGGGCAGCAAAGATTTTTTCTGCTGCTAAATCAATTTCTAGCCTATTTAAAAATGTGGAGTCCAGGGCAGAATTTATCACATATTTCGTCAGTACTTAACAACTGGGTACTTCGTGAAGGCTCAATTGACGAAAACCAAGCTTACTTTCTGGCAAAGTTAGACGGGTCTTGATCTCGTCGGTGCTGAGTCGGAATGGGATCTGGCTGTCCATTACCCACAAGGGCTGCTGTTTTCTCCAGTGATTCTCTCAATCGCTTGGCTGCGTAAATGGACATATCTCGCGGTACATTAATGCGATCGCGCAGATATCGTAGAGCGACATCAGAACCCAATGGAGGTATACATTCAACCCCGGTCATCATGTGTGTTAAAGCACAACGTAAGGCTTGATCAAACAAGCTATCATCTGAGGGGTTAACGCGGATAATATTGACGCGATGCTCAATAGTTCTTTGAAGAGCTTCCATGCGGGAATGTTCTGGTTCTGGATAAGTCACATCTGGTAGTCCGAACCAAGGGCCGCGATCCACCCGTTCTTTATTTAGAAGCATCTGGGTTTCGCCATTTTCCCAACAGCCTCCCATCTGGGGCGGCAAATCATGTACGTGGGTGTGAAAGTCGCTCTGAGTACCGCGATAGGTATCTCGGCTTTCCATTGCCGCAAACCATGCGCTCAAACGAGGGTTTTCCTCTCGCAGTGAGTAGCCCTTGTAGTAGTAAAGGCTGGCATTCATCCGTTCGAGATATGGCGTAAAAATGACATCGACGATGCCGAAGTTCTCTAGAAAATAAGGGCTTGATGTGCGCCCTAGAGCCTCCTCAACCTTAGCCACCACTGTAATAAATTGTTCTCGGTTGCGTTTTTCTTGTTGAGCGGAAATTACCGGATAGCACAGCCAAGCGCACCAAGCTCTAAATAAAAGTCGTTCTAATTGGCGTAGAGGCAGCACCGTGCGTTCTTCCATTCCTTGGTTCAATGGCCCAAAAACCTTTTCCAAAGCGATTAAAATATCATCACTTTCTTTAATAATCTTGCCATCTAGCTCAATTGCCGGGAGCATTCCTGATGCTACCTTACGTTTGTACCAACTTTCTTTCTCCCCGTAGCAGAACATTGTCACTTTTTCGATGCGGTAGGGTATCTGCTTTTCTTCTAGCCATAACCAAACTTTTTGACAGTAAGGACACCAAGCGTGGTTATCGCGGTACAGTGTTAAGCGCACTTCAGATTCCGGCTGACCAAACAAGCGCAACCTAGCTTTAGCATTGGTGAGACCATTAACAGTATCTATTTGATAGTTCGTGAGAGATTCTAGTTCTTGCCAGCTTAAGGGCGCGGTAGTCATAAAGTAAGTTGGGTAGGGCAATACTTAGAGCTTTTCTTGACTCTACAATATTTTGAATTTGGGCTACAACTATATTTGTTAGCTTGTTTCTTGCGAAGATGACTATGGTATGCTTTCGAGCAAATAGTGTTGATAGTCAAAGGTTAGATTTCCCTTAGCCGCGTAATACGCAATACTTATTATACCTTTCAAGCTCACAGTATGGCTAAAACGAAAAAATCAGACAGTATTTCCCAAAAAGCGGTTAGCTCTTCTCCAGATGCGCTATACGTGTTAGAGGTATTTTTAATTGACGGCCCAATTACAGAAGAATTTGCAGCAGACAATCCTGTGGTGTCTCGAACAATTGAGATTAAGGGCAGCAATACTTTAGCCCAACTGCATAAGATCATCTTCAAAGCATTTGATCGAGAAGATGAACATCTGTACGAATTTCAAGTTGGCGGCAGGGGGCCACAAGATCCAAATGCTAGACGCTACTGCTTAAAAGGAGCATTTTCCAGTTCCGACTTGTCACCAACACCTACAGGAGATGTTGCCCATACTACAATTGCGTCTTTGGGTTTATCGATTGATGATGCTTTTGGTTACTGGTTTGATTTTGGTGATGATTGGTGGCACCAGATTGATGTCCAAAGCATTTCAGACAAAGTTCCATCTGGCAAATATCCTAAAATCCGAGAGCGAGTCGGGCCTAGTCCACCTCAGTACGCTGATTTTGAATAACAGAGCAGAGAAAGCTGATTTATTTGAAAAATTACATTGTGAATAAATGTCAGTATGTCAAAACAATTCAAAGATTGGGTATTTCAACTAAATCTGTAACTCCATACTTGTTAGTAAGTAGTTGGTATTAGTTTATAGCGTTTTCCAGGCTACTGAAGTACACTTAAACCTTTTATATCAAAACAAGTAGCTTTAAAAACGTACCTCACTAGATCGAGAAACTCTATATGTTGTTTTCGCAGTTCGTTCAAATACTACCGAAAGATTATTTGCTGGCATTTGGTAAGTCTGCTTGAGAGTTAAATGCTCTGCCTTAGCTGCTGCAACTACATCATCTAAATTTCTCACTCCCCCAATACCGTAGCCAATTTACGAGGGTTCAACACCTGTAGAAACGGGATGAATACGTCCTAAAGAAGTAAGCTTGGCAAAAATCTGACTTAATAAAATAGGCTCAGGCATTTCA
>NZ_JACJSE010000049.1 GCF_014698045.1 Aulosira sp. FACHB-615 | reverse complement strand
CTGCGATCGCCATCAGTGGAGTAAATGCTGGCTACCGCACACCAAAAGATGATTCCATTACTGCCACTGGTAAGCCATCGCTCATTCCCGATTTGAAACATTTCGCAACAACAAACAGACAGGTTAACATCTGCTTTGACAACGATACCAAGCCCGAAACCGTCCAGCGAGTCAGAACTGCGATCAGCCGTATGGGGCGACTGCTCATCAACGAAGGCTGTCAGCTGCGAGTGATTGATCTAGCAGGGTCACAAAAAGGCGTTGATGATTTTGTTGTAGCTCATGGTGAGGCGGCTTTTCACTCACTGTACAATACAGCCGAAACGTTGGAGTTATGGGAAATTAAACTGTTTACTCTGCTGACCTATCCCCCAGCAATCGCACTCAACCAGCGATTCTTGTGTGGACTGATTGCACCAGAAGGTGAAAAACTGATTGTTCTCAAAGCTCCAAAAGGCACAGGCAAAACCGAGTGGTTGTCCTCTGAAGTAGCCAAGGCACATGACCAGGGGCGTAAGGTATTGATTATTACCCATCGCATACAACTGGGTGAGGCTTTGAGCGATCGCTTCGGTGTTGATTACGTCAGCGAAATCCATACATCTGACACAGGTGGTTTGCTTGGGTATGGTGTGTGCGTGGATTCGTTACACAAAGATAGTCAAGCCCATTTCAACCCCAACGACTGGTCAAACGATGTCATTATTATTGATGAATGCGATCAAGTGTTCTGGCATTTGCTCCACTCTACAACAGATGTGGCCAAGCGGCGGGTAGCGATACTGCGAAATTTCAAGCAACTGGTACAGAATGTTTTGGGTAGCGAACACGGTAAAATCTATCTGTCTTCTGCCGATGCCTCAGATACCGATGTCAAATACATTTTGTCTCTGGCAGGAGAATATCGAGTTAACCCGTTTGTGATCGTAAATAATTATCAGCCGGTATCTGGCAAGTGCTACAACTATTCCGGCAGCAATCCCAAGAATTGGATTGCGGCGTTAGATCGGGCTATTGAGAAAGGTGGACATCATTTATTATGCTGTTCTGCCCAAAAAGCAAAGTCAAAATGGGGTACTCAAGCCTTAGAACAACGGTTTAAACAGAAATTTCCTCATTTACGGGTTCTGAGAATTGACAGTCATTCAGTTTTAGACCCAAAACACCCAGCTTTTGAGTGTATTGCCCATCTCAACCAAATTCTGACACAGTATGATTTGGTGATTGCTTCGCCCAGCTTGGAAACTGGCGTGTCTATCGACATTCGAGGTCATTTTGATTCGGTTTGGGGGATATTCCAGGGAGTGCAGCCTGTGGATTCTGTACGGCAGATGTTAGCACGGTTAAGGGAAACTGTTGACCGTCACATCTGGGTTAGTCGATACGGGATGGGGATTGTGGGCAATGGTTCAACTTCTATGGGTGGATTGTTGCGGAGTCAGGATATTGCAACCCAGGCTAATATCGCTCTGTTGTCTGCGGCTGATAACGACGATTACTCGTTCATTGACCAAAATTTCCAGCCCGAATCATTGCAGACTTGGGGCAAGCGTGGTGCTGTCATTAACGTCCAAATGCGCCGTTACCAGGAATTTGTGCTGAAGGGGTTGGTGGCTGATGGCTATACCGTGATTGATGCGGATGATTCCGACCCTGACGAAACCAAGGAAGTTGTTAAAGAGGTGAAAGCAGCTTCCAAGGAATTATATTCTGGTCAATGCCAGGGGGTTTCTGAATCTGATGATGTGTCTGATGCGGAACTCAAGAAATTGCAGGAGAAGCGCGTTAAAACGAAAGAAGAACGGTATCAGCAGCGTAAGGGTGAATTGTCCCGACGTTATGAGGTTGATGTTACGCCTGACTTGGTAGAAAAGGATGATGACGGCTGGTATCCGCAGTTGCGGCTGCACTATTACTTGACTGTGGGGAGGGAGTTTTTAGCCAGTCGGGATAGCAAAAGGGCTAAGGCACAGGCTGAGGCTGGAGACAATGCTATTTGGAAACCTGACTTTAACAAGGGGCAGATGTTGTCTTCTGTGCTGTTGTTGGAAAAGCTCAATTTGTTGCAGTTGCTCAAGACTGGGGTGCGATTGCGGGGGTCTGATGATGTGATGCAAGAATTTAAGGCGATCGCGCTAAAGCATCGGTATTTGATCAAGAATTACTTGAACGTGACTATTTCGGAGAAATTGACTCCTGTGGCGATCGCACAGAAGTTACTCGACAAAATCGATTTGCGGTTGACTTATATGGGAAGGTTGGGGCCGAGAGGGAAACGGGAGTGTGTTTATAAGTTTGTTGCTCCTGATGACGGGCGGAATGTGATTTTTGAGAAATGGTTAAATCGAGAGTTGGTGTCAGTCAGTAATAATATAGAGTTACAAAAACAAGTGAGTGACACAACATCATTAACCTCTTAGAATCTAGATTCTGTGTCAGCCAGTAATAATATAGACATACAAACACAAGTTGTTGACACACATGATACTCCCCAAACATTAAATCAGCCTGTTGGAGGCTGAAAGAAGCTAAAGCTGAGGCTGTTGCAGGGGTTAGAAAGTGCTGGTTCTCTCTACCAACAGCTTGTTTCAGAAGTTGGCGAGGGTGTTAGGATTGCGGATAGTCACCCGTTCAGAATTCATAAGTAAATTTGATACTTTTAATTTCAGCCCTAATTTAGTAATTTTTTAAGCAAATTCTGCAAAATTTAGGTGTATATATTCTAAATACTTGTTTTAAATGAATACAAATAGATTAAGGTGTGTCTCTTGAATGAATTAGCGAACTGACAAGTCAGCACTAGCGTTCTGCCTAGCATAGCTGATCGCAGGTTCTATTATTTGTTTTTCGTTGTCCCCAAAACAACTAACCAAGGAGCTACTCCATGCCAGATTTTTCTCGCAGTTTGGCATTTGTAATTGGAATTAACAATTACACCAATGGCATTCCTCCTCTACAAAATGCTGTCAATGATGCCGTCAAGTTGGTGGAATTGTTACGGGAAAAATATGGATACCAAGTGTGGGAATATTTGGATGAAGCAACCACTCTGAACAATCTCCACGAGATGCTAGAGAAAACCATGCCAGAAGAAGTTACCGCCGATGACCGATTGCTATTGTACTTTGCTGGTCATGGTATTGCCCTCAATGGAGATGATGATGGCCCCAAAGGTTATTTGATCCCCCAAGATGCCCAATTGGGAGATGTTCAAACTTACCTACCAATGACTCAGTTGCACGACTGTTTGAATAATTTGCCTTGTCGTCATTTTCTGGGCATCCTGGACTGCTGCTTTGCTGGGGCGTTTCGCTGGTCAAGTAACAAAAGAGAAATCTTAGCAGCGAAAAAAATCTATAAAGAACGTTATGACCGCTTTATTTCTGACCCTGCGTGGCAAGTAATCACTAGCGCGTCCTATGATCAAAAAGCCTTAGATGCCTTTTCACTCCATAGCCAACGAGGTGGAGAGGGCAACCATTCCCCCTTTGCCGCAGCATTACTAGCGGCTCTAGAAGGACAAGCGGATTGTTATCCTCCGGCTACGAATGGTAAACCTCCAGGCGATGGGGTGATTACGGCTACAGAGTTGTATTTATATCTGCGTGATGCAGTAGAATTAGTCCATGAATCGCGGTGGCAACGGCAAACCCCTGGCATTTGGCCTCTGAAGAAGCATGATAAAGGCGAGTATATTTTCCTTCCACCTGGATACGCACTAAATTTACCGCCTGCACCACCTCTAGATGAATCGAAAAACCCCTATCGTGGCTTGGAGTCTTTTGAGGAAGAACATAGTTCTCTGTTTTTTGGCAGACAAAAATTAATACAACAGTTGTATGAATTTGTCAACAAGCAGCCTTTAACTGTAGTGCTGGGGGCTTCTGGGACTGGGAAATCCAGCTTAGTTAAGGCGGGATTGATACCTTATCTCAAAAAGTTACAGTCACAGTCAAATCAGCAAGAGTGGCTGATTCTGGCACCTATGCGTCCAGGGGAGTCGCCGTTTCGGGAGTTAAATAATACGCTTTCACAGAGAAAGATTCCCGTTGTTGACCTGTCTAAAATCAATTATGAACAAACAATAAAAAGTCTTTCAGCTATGATGAACGCTTGGTGTAAGCGCAATCCTCAGTCAAAGCTACTATTTGTAGTTGACCAATTAGAGGAAGTGATTACCCTGTATCGGGACGAGGCAGAACGGGAAAACTTTTTAAATTTCTTGGCTGTAGCAGTAGCTAAGTATTCAGAGCAATTGCGGATTGTACTGACTCTACGCAGTGACTTTGAACCTCAATTTCAGGATACTCGTCTCCAGGAATACTGGAAAAATGCTCGATTTATTGTACCAGCGATGAAACGGGAGGAGTTACGCGCAGCAATTGAGGAACCAGCATCGGCAAGGGTGATGTATTTTGAGCCACACAATCTGGTGGATAAGTTAATTGATGAAGTAGCTCAGATGCCAGGAGCTTTGCCGTTACTTTCTTTTACATTAAGTGAACTTTACCTGAAGTATTTAAGGAGTTACCGAGAGGGTTCAAGGGATAATCGGGCAATTACCGAGCAGGATTATCAAGAATTGGGAGGGGTGGCGCGGAGTCTTACCCAAAGAGCAGACTGTGAATATGAGCAATTGGTGAAACGAGACAAAGCCTATACCCAAACTATCCGTCATGTGATGTTACGGATGGTTGCGGTAGGTGGGAGTGAATTAGCTCGCCGACGGGTGCCGTTATCGGAACTGGAGTATCCACCAGGGGAAAACGAACGGGTGCAAGAGTTAATTCACCATTTTACAAATGCCCGGTTACTGGTCAAGGGAGAAGATATTGATGGTAATCCCTATGTCGAACCTGCCCATGATGCTTTAGTGCAGGGATGGCAAAAGCTATTGGTGTGGAAGCAGGAGGATAAGGAAAGTTTAATTCTGCAACGGCGGTTGACTCCGGCGGCGATGGAGTGGGAGAGGGTAAAAAATCAGGACAAAGAACAGCCAAAAGCAATTCCAGACAAGATTGATCCTGTTTTGGATTGGTTAGATATACGACTCTTTAGTATCGAAAACTTATTCCAAAAAATTCCGGCTCAGTTGGCTCGACTATTACGGCGATCTCACAATCAACACGGGCAATCTCGGCAAAAACCTACCCAGTTTCTTTGGGATAGTAATCCCTATTTGGTGTTATTAGACCGAGAACTTCATGCTGATAACAACTGGTTAAACCAAGTAGAGAGGGAATTTATCCAGAAAAGTGTTTTGCAAAAACGCCGTAATAGTAGTTGGCGATGGCGAATTGTGATCGCAGTTATCCTTGGTTTATCTGGTTTGACTATCTTTGCTGTAAATCGTCAGATAATAGCAGAAAAGCAGGCAATTCGAGCTTTGATAGAAGCTTCCGCAGCTAATTTTAATGCGAATCGAAATTCTTTTGATGCCCTGATTAATGTATTAACAGCTAGTAAACGTTTGCAACAATTACCTTGGGGAGACACAGATCAAGAACTCCAAAACTCTCTTCTGACGACTTTGCTACAGTCTGTGAAATGGGTGAGGGAACAAAACCGCTTGCAATGTCATCAAGACGCTGTTCAGAGTGTTAGGTTTAGCCCTGATGGTGAGATGTTGGCTACAGCCAGTTATGATAACACTGTAAAGTTATGGCGGCGGGATGGAAGTTTATTCAAACCTTTGGAAGGACATACAGATGCTGTCATAAGCGTCAGTTTTAGTCCTGATAGCAAAATGATTGCTTCTGGTAGTCGGGATGGAACAATCAGGCTTTGGGACAGCAACGGCAATTTGATAGGAAAACCTATTCAAGCTCATAATAGGGTTATGAGCGTCAGTTTTAGTCCGGATGGTCGTCAAATTGCTACTGCCGGTGTTGACAAGACCGTAAAACTTTGGCGACTGGATGGTAAATTGCTCGATACCCTTCCAGAACATCAAAAATCGGTAAGGCGAGTGATTTTTAATCCTAAAGGTGATCAGATCATCACGGTCAGTGATAATTCATCAGTAAAACTCTGGAGTCAGGATGGTAAGACACTACTAAAAAATCTCAACCCCGTTTCCGGGACTGTTGTAAATGTAGACTTCACAAGTGACGGTCAGTTTTTTGTCACTGGGAGTACAGACGGAACAGTGCAGTTGTGGAGTCGAGAGGGTAAACTTAAACGAACACTTCAACATCCTGGAACTGAAGATGTATGGAGCGTTAGTATCAGTGGAGATGGGCAAATAATTGCTTCTGGCAGTGTAGATGGAACCATAAGACTCTGGACGCAAGATGGCAGATTACTTGATACCTGGGTAGGTCATAAGGGGCAAATTACCAGTGTAATTTTCAGCCCAGACGGAAAGATGCTTGCGACTGCTGGTAACGATGGCATTGTAAAGCTTTGGCAAATAAAACGAAACTGGTTAACTGTTTTGGCTGGGCATGAAAAGAATGTGCTGGATGCCAAGTTTAGCCCTGATGGTAAAATGGTTGCCACTGCAAGTTCTGATGGAACAGTGAGAATATGGAGTCGAGAAGGTAAGCTACTCTTTGCTCCTCTAACAAATCATAAAAAGAAAGTTAATACTGTTAGTTTTAGTCCAAAAGGGAACATTATTGCTAGTGGTGGAGATGATCGCACAATAAAGCTTTGGGATATCAACGGAAAATTTTCGATGACGCTGGGTGAGCATAGAAATAGGGTTATTTCTGTTAGCTTCCGTAATGACGGAAATATGCTCGTCTCTGCCAGTGCTGATGGCACCGCTAAACTTTGGAGTTTAAATGGTAGCAAAAAACTTATACGCGTCCTTGAAAGACATAAAGATAGAGTGTTGAGTGTAGCTTTTAGCCCCGATGGAAAAACAATTGCCACTGCTGGTGATGATAAAACTGTAAAATTGTGGAGTTCTAGCGGTCAATTCCTCCACGAATGGCCAGCACACACAAGTGTAATTTGGTCTGTTAGTTTCAGTCCCCAGGATGGACAAACAATCATCACTGCTAGTAGTGATAAGACAATCAAATTGTGGCGACGGGATGGAACGTTAATTACACCACCATTAAGCGGACACACCACTCCTGTGTTTCATGCAACCTTTAGCTATGATCAAAAAATTATCGCCTCAGCTAGTAGTGATCAAACTATCAAGCTGTGGCGACGAGATGGAAAGTTAATTACAACACTAAATGGACATACTTCTATGGTGCATAATGTGAGCTTTACTCACGATAACAAATGGTTGGCTTCTGCTGGTGCAGATAAAGTTGTTTTGCTATGGGATGTGTCAGATATTAATGTGCAGGAGTTGCGTAAGAAAGGATACAGCCATATTCATAATTATTGGCAAACTCAATCAAAAGGTGCAAACAAGTTATGTCATTGATGTAGGTTTTGCGAATTAACTGTCTGCCTGCTTAACGCAGCACAAACATAAAACTCTCTACTGTCTTTTCACTGCACGATCGCCGAAAACTTGTGTTCCATGATTAGGCAGACTATCAAGCGAAAAATACCCAAATTCTTTGAGAGCTTTTTCAGATTGAGGTTTTAATTCTTCGGTAGTTTCTGGATTTACTATTAAAACGCCTATTCTATAATTATGATTATCTTCTGGTGGGCCAATGTACAAGTCTACTTCCCATTTTTCATCTGTGGAGCCATTAGGGTAATTCCTGATTTCAACTAAATAAAATTTACCCTCTATTGTTGCGTTCACATAAGCCCACATAGTTGCACCTTGAGGCAAGTTTTTGAAAATGCCCTTGCACTTACATGGATAAAGAACTGTACTTCCATCAGTAGGTTCTATTATTTGCATTTCTGGTTGCGGCTTTTTTCCTCCAGAAATTTTAATATATTTTTCTATATTTTTTTCTGTTTTTTCTGATGGATTAGCAGCAGTCTGACCTTTTGAAAATGCTTCATCTATACTTTTTTGATTGAGAGGTTGATTTTTATCTTTCAAAGACAAGTAAAAATTCTCGGAAAAATTGATAGCAGATTCTCCCCCAATGTCACCATTTATTCCTATCGCACATTGAACGTGATTAGCAATTAATTCAGCAGCTTTTTTTGAATAGCAAAAATTTAAAACTACATAGTTCACATTATTATGTTTGAAAAATTCTGCCAAATCCTCTGGTTCTAATTCTTCTTCTCCGTTTTCATCATGAAAAAGGATAGTCCCATCATTTTTACCTTCTGCACTAATATGAATAATTTCAGATTTTGCATTTTGAATTAGAGAGGGCAAATCTTTACGCAGTTTTTTCTCTTTAATTTGAATATTAAAATAACTGTTATTTTCTCCTATAAGTTCTTGAATTTTTTTGAACTCTTCTTTTATTTTTTCTCTATTAACACTGCTAGTTCCTATCAAGATAATTTCAGTTTTCATGTGCCAAATCTATTCCTAATATATATGATTTAAATAAGAAAATATGTACTATGGGCTTTTCCTTTTCTTGTCTCCATTTTGCTTATCTTCTATTGGCGGCTTTATTGGCTCTGCTTCAGGCTGATCTGGCATTATGCCATCCCCCCAAGTTATATCGACCTCAAGGGGCTTATTCGCTCCCCATTTTGGATCTAATCTTTTTCCATGTAATTTATCCTTAGCAATCTCTTCGTTATTCTCGTCTAGCTTCACCCACGCAATAGCAAAACTTTTTTCATTTTCAATTCTTTCTATCTTTACAACATAATTTTTATCTATTTTAATTTTTACATATTCCCAAAAAATCTGTACTATATCGTCTTCAGTAATATGAACTGGTAAGTTTCTGACTCTGAGCATTTTAAATATCTCTAGTTAATTAAGATTTAAATTTATTTAGTTATTTATCTT
The DNA here is from genome assembly GCF_014698045.1 of Aulosira sp. FACHB-615. Taxonomy (GTDB): domain Bacteria; phylum Cyanobacteriota; class Cyanobacteriia; order Cyanobacteriales; family Nostocaceae; genus Nostoc_B. The sequence continues at coordinate 21,737 of NZ_JACJSE010000049.1, read as the reverse complement.
TACTTTAGTTTTCAATTTGATATCTCTGTCAAGAGATACCTAGAAATAATCTCTCTAATCTTGTTTATGTGAGCAGTAGTAACGTAAGTGCATACGTACTACTAGGCGATCGCCTGAACAAAAATTTTTACTTGGTATTTTTATACACTTACGTGAGATACCATAGCATATTGCGTTAAAACTTGAAACTAGCAAAAATCAATAGTAATAATTATTTATCTCAATGTTTTTCTTAAGAATATGAAATGTTGACATTTTCACCCTTGATAAGACTACTATAGATAAATATGTAAAGTTTTATAACGGATTCAAAATTTCTGCATAAAACACCATCCAACATGGTGAAATTTAATTTGTCCCTAATCACAGCAATTTAATATCCAAATACTTACGCATGACGAGAAATTTTCACAAAACATTCGTAGTAGTTGCGATTATTGCAACCTTCGCAAGTGGCTGTAGGTCTACAGATGAGTACAAAAAATTCGCTGAAGCAGGAAATAATTTTGCTGAAGCTACTAATTCTCTATTGATGGATGCTGAAAAAATTACAATCAATACAACATCTGAGAGACTACTAAGTGATAGAAAAACTAGCGGAGAATTTCAGCCTAGTGATGAAGCCGCTAAAAAGTTTGTTGATCGCTACACTGAATTATCAGAACAAGATAAAAAACGGCTTGAACTTATCAAAGAGCTTCGTAGGCATAACCAATTTTTGCAGGCTTACTTTAATAAACTTATAGAGCTGGCTGGTTCTGATTCTCCTGATAGAAGTAAAGCCGCAGTTGAGAGTATAGCCAACAATTTACAAAATAGTGGCAGTAAAATTGTAGGCTTAAGTCCCATTAAAATTGATCGGCTACCATCGGTAACTAAGATAGTTCTTGACGCTCGGATTCGTGGCGCACTAAGAGAAGAATTAGAAAAGCGTAAGTTCACGATCTATCAAGAAATAACTTTCCAAGAAAAAGTATTAAAACAAATCAGTGATTCAGTGGAAACAGACATAAAAACACTACGAGATTTACAAGAATATCGTTTAGTGTTAAAACCACTCACTCAGTTAGAAGACATTAATGACGATACATGGATAAAAAAAAGATATGAAGTTCTGACACAGGATGCTGAAGTAGTAACAAAAATCAAGGATGCAAGTGATAAATTAACAAAATTTAAAGAGTTGTTTATTGCTTCCATAGAGGGAGATTTAACCAGTAAACGTCTTAATAATTTCATCCAAGAAACTAATTCATTCTCAGCACTTGTTTCTAGCCAACAATAATCGTTATTCAGGAAAAATTTAAATATGTCTATTAATTCTGAAGCTGAAGCTCAAGCAATTTTGCAGAAATTAAGACAAGTTGATGCGAAACTTAACTCTCCACAAATTTTATTCACCATTGATCATGAAAGCGATCAACGTAAAAAAGATGCTTTTAACGAAGCGAGAACTAAAATCGTTGCTCAAATCCGACAACTAGAAGATCATAGCCTTTCTTTACTATTAGCAAATTTACAATCAAATGAAGCTTCGTTCCAAAAAGGAATAGATAACTTAAACCGCGAAATTGAAGCGGCTAATAATATAGCTAAAATTACAGAAGCAATTGATAGAGTCCTGAGTGTTGTCACTGCGATAGTGATTCCCACGAGAGGAATCGGAAGCCGGAAAATATACGTTTTCCTGGTAGGAATCGACAACTATCCCGATCCCAAACATCACCTCGATGGTTGTGTAAACGACATTAAAGCTATAGAAGAGTATCTAAACGAAAGGTTTGACCCGCAAGAATATCAACTGCATTTACTCAAGCTTCAAGATGAACAAGCAACCCGTGAGGCAATTATTAATGGCTTCCGCAACCATCTTTGTCAAGCACAAAAAGATGATGTAGTTTTGTTCTACTACAGTGGTCATGGTTCCCAGGAACTAGCACCGAAGGAATTTTGGCACATAGAACCAGACCATCTGGATGAAACTTTAGTCTGCTACGACAGTCGTACCGAGAACGGGTGGGATTTAGCAGATAAGGAGTTGGCGAAACTAATTGCAGAAGTCGCAGAAAAAGAGCCGCATATAACCATAATTATGGATTGTTGCCACTCTGGTTCTGGGACTAAAGACCCCATGCAGGAAACCAAAGAACGTCGCTTAAGCATAGACAAGCGAGAGCGTCCCTTGGATAGCTTTATATTTACGCTGGAAGATTTAGAGAAACTTACAGATTCCCGTGAACGTGACCCCGAAAAACACCCCACTGGTTGGAAAATCCCTAAAGGTCGTCATGTGCTGTTAGCCGCTTGTCGAGACTACGAAACAGCCAAGGAATACCCAGGCAAACTTAGGGGTTATTTCTCTTATTATTTAATGGATACGCTGACCAAGACAAACGGCAAGCTGACATATCGGGATTTATTTGCACGCACAAACGCTATTGTCCGCAGTGCAAGATCCGATCAGTCTCCACAATTGGAAGTAAATCATGCCGACGATAGTAACAAGTTCTTCCTCGACGGTGCGATCGCCGAAGTTGAACCATACTTCATTGTCAAGCATGACCAAACTGCTGGATGGGTGATTGAAGGTGGTGCTGTTCACGGAGTACAACCACCCAAAAATGGCGAAACTACCTCATTAGCACTGTTTAAATTTGATGCTAATAACGATGATTTGCACGACCCGTCAAAGTCTGTAGGTACAGCAAAAGTAACTCAGGTATTGCCAACTAAGAGCAAAATAGATATCGAAGGGATAGACCACCTAGCTACTGATACCACTTTTAAAGCAGTCGTTACCAGTTTACCCCTACCACCTTTAGGAGTTTACTTTGAAGGAGACGAAGCAGGTGTAAATTTAGCGCGTGAACAGCTAAACAAAGCTGGACTCAATGGTAAACCTTCAGCCTATATCCGCGAATCACAAGAAATCGGCAACGCAGATTTACGCTTGCTGTGTCACAATGACCAGTACATTATAGCTAGACCCGCAGATGAGCATCCCCTCGTAGCTCAAATTGATGGTTACAACCCCGACAACGCAGAGAAGGCAATTAAACGCTTAGAACATATTGCCCGGTGGACAACAATTGCTCAACTGAAAAATACTGCGGCGACTCAGATTAAAGCTGGTGATGTGAAGATGGAACTCATCTTTGCTGATCAGGACTCATTGCCAACCAAGGATATACGTTTGCAGTATAAGTATAAGAACGGTAATTGGCAAAATCCCGAATTTAAACTTAAACTTACCAATACCACTAAGAGGCCACTTTACTGTTCTTTGGTTACTCTTTCAGACAGTTTTGCTATTGAAGCACCATTTTTTGAATCTGGTAGCGTCAGGCTGGAAGCCGGAGGAGAAACTTATGCTCAAGTCGATGGAGACGTATGGGTGCCAATCGGAGTACCAGATAATTACTGGAAACAGGGAATTACTGAGTACAAAGATGTAATTAAGTTGATTGTCAGCAATGAAGAATTTAATGCCAAATTGCTAGAACAAAAAGCCCTGGACGTTGCTCCAGATAAAACTAGAGATATACAATCTACTAATCGAAGTAGTCTTGATCGTCTAATGGTGAGGACGCAAAATCGTGACATCATACGCAAAACAGACGCAGTAAAGTTTGATGATTGGTATGCAGAGGAAATCACAATTACCACAGTCCGCCCCTTGGAATCTACCCCGGTTTCCCCAGGACAAGAACAACAATTAGGAGTAGGGGTGAAATTACAACCCCATCCCAGCTTAAAAGCAAATGTTCGTCTCACGACTACACCACAAGTCAGCCGAGATTTGGATAATAACATTGTGCCTCCCATTCTGCGGGAAGATCCTCAAGTAACTCAACCTTTCCAATTTACAACCAGTCGGGGTACAGACCCAGGATTAACTGTACTGGAACTGAGGGACGTTACAAATCACGAAGTTGTTACCCCTGATGCACCTCTGAAGTTGTTGGTTGATGCACCCCTAGCAGATAATGAATATCTGCTTCCTATAGGTTATGACGGTGAATTTTTCTTACCTCTAGGGCGTGGTCAAATAACTAACAACGGTAAAACAGAAATTATCCTCGAAAGATTACCAGCCCCCGTGAGTGAAGGAGAACGTAGCCTGCAAGGTGCAATCCGCATCTTCTTTCAAAAAGTAATCAGCCAGCGTTTGGGACGAGAATTTAAGTATCCGATATTGGCAGTACCTGAAATAACGGAGAACAAGAAAAAGAAAATAATCTATCATAACGATGAAGCTTATGTGAGAGAGCAGGTAAAAAATGCTAAACGAATTGCCCTCTACATTCATGGAATTATTGGCGATACCGAAAGTTTAGTATCTACTATTAAACACCCTGTATTGCAGGCAGATGGGCAAAAGGTTTCCATCAGCGAACTTTACGACCTCGTTCTTACCTTTGATTATGAAAATTTGAATACTTCTATTGAGCAGAATGCCCAAAATTTAAAACGACGGCTAACAAATGTAGGGTTAGGAGAAAACCACGATAAAGAACTACACATTATTGCTCACTCAATGGGTGGTTTAGTATCTCGTTGGTTTATTGAAAAGGAAGGTGGGCATAAATTTGTCCAACACCTAATTATGTTGGGTACACCAAACGCCGGTTCTCCTTGGTCTGTAGTAGAAGATTGGGTAAAACTGACTCTGGGTATTGTACTCAACAGTCTTGCTACAGTTTCTCCCCCGGCAACAGTAGTAGGTACTTTGTTGGGTACATTAGAACAAAATATCCGGGTATCTCTAGCCCAAATGAACCCAGCTTCGGAATTTCTCAATTCTCTTGCAGCTAGTGACGACCCTGGTGTTCCATACTCAATTATCGCTGGCAATACTTCTATTATTCCCGCAGCATTAGAAGAACAACCACAGAAAAAGTCCAGTGTCTTGAAACGGTTACAACAACGTTTATTTAATAAAGTAGTAGAATTACCGTTCTTTGGTGTACCGAATGATATAGCTGTAAAGGTGGATAGTATCAAGAGTGTTCCTACAGGGCGATCGCATCCTCCCCACATTCAAGAAATACCTTGCGACCACATGAGTTATTTCCTTGGCGAACCAACTGAAGTTGGTTTACAAGCTTTGATTGCTGCGATTACAAGGCAGAAATAAAAAATAGCCGAAAGGCAAAAGTAGGCATTCTCAATGTCTATCTTTTGCCTGACTCATTTTTGCATTTACAGGAAGAGGGAATAGGTAAATGTCTAAACATGATTTTCATCGTAATTTTGCTATTATTATCGGTATTAATAATTATCAAAATAGTATTAGAAAGTTAATAACCGCAGTTCCAGATGCTCTCAAATTAGCTGAAATTATTCAAAAGCAACATGAGAATCTAAAACCGCAATATCAGGCACAAAATAAGTACGAAGTGCAATTATTGTTGAATCAACGTGCTAGTCTTAGCCAGCTAAAACAATTAATTGCCGACTTCAAACAAGGACAAATAACGCTTGAAAGAGGAAAAGTTACAGTTACAGAAAGAGATCGCCTCCTCTTCTATTTTGCTGGACATGGCATTGCTTTAGATGCGCTAGAAAATCAAGAAGGGCCTGTAGGTTATCTGATTCCTCAAGATGCTATATCCGGTGATAGCAGTACCTACTTACCAATGCAGGAATTACATGATGCTTTGAACGCACTTCCTTGTAGGCATCTGTTAGCAATTCTTGATTGCTGCTTTGCTGGAGCCTTCCGTTGGGCAAGCCTGAAGCGGGAAGTTGTACGCAAAGTGCAGATATATAAGGAACGCTACGACAGATTTATTAGCGATCGCGCTTGGCAAGTGATTACTTCTGCATCTGACGACCAAAAAGCTTTAGATTCCTTGGGATCTCGTGGGAGAGCCACAGACGGAAACGAAATTCATTCTCCCTTTGCTAAAGCTCTGTTTGATGTTCTGCTGGGCAAAGGTGGAGATTCAAATCAAGATGGGATGGTGACTGCAACTGAGCTTTACTCCTATTTGCGGGATCAAGTAGAAATCGCCTCAGAAAATTACTACCAGCGACAAACTCCTAGTTTGTGTCCACTCAGGAAACATGATAAAGGGGAATTTATCTTTTTGTTGCCTGAATTTGACCGAGATAAATTAGAAGATGCACCACCACTAAACGTAGAAAATAATCCGTATCGAGGATTATCTTCCTATGATGAAAAAGACAGTGATTTGTTTTTTGGTAGAGAAGAGCAAATTCAAAAGCTTTACCAAAAAGTAGCTGATAACAAGCAACAATTAACATTAGTATTGGGTGCTTCGGGAACGGGTAAATCTAGTTTGGTGAAAGCTGGACTTATTCCTAAACTCAGGAAAGATGACAAAACCTGGCGTATCCTGCCGCCTTTTCGACCAGGGGAGTCTCCTTTGAAGTCATTGAATAACGTACTAGAATCGGTCAAGCAGCCTTTAATCCAAGCAGGAACATCTTCCCGTTTATTCACCCCAGCCGAAGAAAGTTTGGGAAATTGGTTCAAGAATAATCCTCAAGCAAAGCTACTGGTGATTATCGATCAGTTTGAAGAATTGATAACTTTATCTAAGAGTGAAGAAGCCGAGAAATTTCAGATATTTATTAAAAATATACTTGTTAAATACGCTAACAACATCCATGTAGTTATTACCTTGCGACTCGATTTTGAAGCGCAGTTTCAAAACTCGGTACTCAACGACTTTTGGAATAATGATGCTCGGTTTGTTGTTGCACCAATGAGCCAGAATGAATTTCGCCAAGCAATTGAGAAACCTGCACTAGAAAAAGTTCTATATTTCGACCCTCCCAGCTTGGTGGATGAACTAATTAACGAAGTCGTACAAATGCCAGGGGCTTTACCTTTGCTTTCTTTCACCCTGAGCGAATTGTACTTGAAGTATTTAGGCGATCGCACCAGGGATAACCGGGCTTTAACTAAGAAAGATTACGAAGAGTTGGGAAGAGTTGTTGGTTCTTTGACTCAGCGTGCTAACCAGGAATATGAGAACTTAGTTAAAGAAAACAGTGCTTATCAAGATACAGTGCGGCGAGTAATGTTACGGATGATTTCGTTGCAAGGTGGCGAGTTAGCGCGGCGACAGGTTCCTAAATCGGAACTGGTATATTCTGCTCAGGAAGAAAACAAGCGAGTGCAAACAGTCATCAAACGTTTCTCTGAAGCTCGCTTAATCGTTGAGGGGTCTAACGCTCAAGGTGAATCTTATGTAGAACCAGCCCATGATGCTTTGGTGCAGGGGTGGGATCAGTTACTAGCTTGGAAAAAAGAAAACGAGGAAAATATAATCTTACAACGGCGACTGACACCAGATGCCGAAGAATGGAAAAGCATAAAGGCCAAGTTTCAGCCATTAGGTTTGCAAACAAAGGCTAAAACTGCGATTGATTGGTTTGATCACAGACTCTACACTATTGAAAACTCATTGACCAAAATTCCTTCTCAGTTTGCTCGACTGTGGAAGCGATCGCAAAATCAGCAAAAGCATTATGGAGAAAAACCCGTACAGTTTTTGTGGGATGCGAATCCTTATCTCGATATAGTAGCTAAAGAAATTAGTTCCGATGATAACTGGCTGAACCAGGTAGAAGCTGATTTTGTTGAAGAAAGCGTTTTACAAAAACGCCGCAATACGAGTTGGCGGTGGCGGATTGCGATCGCTGTTATGCTAGGACTAAGCGGGTTGTCTATTGCTACACTTATTGGACAGAGAAACGCCCAGATAGGGCAAATTCGCGCTTCTAGAGAATCTGCTGAAGCGAACTTTCGTGCTAATGAACATTTAAATGCTTTAGTTGATAGCCTTCGTGCAGCTAAAAATTTTAAGCAGGTATTTTGGCCAAAGCCGAGTCTTGATCTACAGAATCAAGTAGGACAAACCCTGCGAAACATTGTATATGGCGCAAAAGAGACAGATCGTTGGCCAGCCCCTCCTGGTATTATATTCAGCATATTTTTTACTAGTAATGGCCAGCTACTTGTCATCACGAATGATAATGGCAAAGTTTGCTTGTGGAACCAATATGGTGAATGTCTAGAACTAAAAGAGCAAAAAGGTTTACTTAGAGGAGGTATCAGTGTCAGTCCTGATGGGAGTAAAATCGCTACTGCAACAGAGACAGGTACAGTAAGGTTATGGGACTGGCAAGGCAACAAATCAGCCGAATTTCAAGCACATCAAGGGAATATTGAATATATTAAGTTTAGTCCAGATGGCAATACAATTGCTACTGTTGCGGACAAAGCTGTACGTTTATCGGATTTACAAGGTAACAAGATAAAAGAACAGAACCTAACACAAAGGATAATCGGGCTAGGTTTTAAATCTAGTGGTGAACTATTAGTAGCGACGTTAGAAGAAGCATTAGAAGAAGGCAACATTAGAGTATTAAATTGGTCAGGAGAAAATTTCCAAGAGGAAGCGGGATTTAAAAATACTTATAGTAGTCTAACAATAGAAGTCAGTTTTAGCCCTGATGGCAAACAAGCAATGGTTTTTCATGGAGAAGAGTCAGAAAATGCCGATTTGTGGAACTTCTCAGAGGACAGTAAACCAAACAAAAACAATAAGATTGATGGAATCCGGAGTGGCAGTTTTAGCTCTGATGGCAAGCAATTAGCTAGGACTGGAATTGATGGTAAAGTCTATTTACAAAATGCTAATGTTGGGAGTCAATTCAAATTGCCTCAAGGCATAGTTCAAATGTCCACCTTTAGTCCCGATGGCAAGCAAATAGTTACTGTTGGAGACGATAACATCATTCGCTTGTGGGATATAGAGCAGCAGCCGTTATCCAAAGCTTCATTGGATCAAAAGAATATAGAAAGTATTAGTTTTAGCAGTATTAGTTTTAGCCCTGATGGTAGGACAATTGCTACCGCAGATTCAGAAGGTGTTGTGCGCTTGTTGGACTTACAAGGCAACCCAATTAAAGAATTTACGGAACTTCCTAAAGTCACAAGTGTTAGTTTTAGCCCTGATGGTAGGACAATTGCTACCACAGGAGATGGTGGTATGGTGCGCTTGTTGGATTTGCAGGGCAACCAAAAAAACGAATTCAAAGCACATCCAGGCAAGGTCACGAGTGTCACTTGGAGGCAGGATGGTCAGGAAATAGCCACTATAGGCGATGCCGATAGCGATCCAGATAACCAAAGTCAAACATCAGACGACACTCTAGTCCGATTCTGGGATACCAAAGGAAACCCGTTAGAAAAGCAACAAAAATCCACTAATACCTTCGGAGGTGTTAGTTTTCGAGCCAATGACAAGCCACTATTACTTAGTTTTGTGAGTAACAGTGGAGATGCAGGTGCAGCTTTTAGTAATGTTAATTTATTAGACTTTTCGGGACGCTCAACTAACTTTATCCAAGGACGGCAAGCTGGAAATGTGTTTAACTTGGTCAAAATTAGCCAGGATGGCAGCTTAATCCTGACTACTTCACAGAACGAGAACACTATCAGTTTGTGGAACTTAAAGGGCGAAAAATTGATGGAATTTTCAGGAAATGGAGGTAATATCAAAAGCCTTAGCCTTAACCCTGATAACAGTATGCTGGCTGTGATTACAAAGGACGGTAATGCGGAGTTGTGGCGGTTGGGGAACTTTGATGAACTACTCTCGAAAGGTTGCGATCGCATTCGTGACTATCTCCAAAATAACCCCAATGTTAATGAAAGCGATCGCCATCTCTGTGACCATATACCACCAATTACTACAAAGCCTAAGAATTAGGTGAGTTAAAAGCGAACTGCAACCATCCTATGTCCAAGTCTAAATACGATTTTCACCGCAACCTTGCAATAATTATCGGTATTAATAACTACTCAAATGGTATCCCAGAGTTAGAAACACCCGTTGCTGACGCTGAAAAACTTGCCAAAATTCTTCAAGAGAATTATCAATATGAAGTGCAAATATTACTAAATGAAAAAGCTACATTATTACAATTAACTTCTCTACTAACAGACCTTAAACAAAAAACACTACATTTACCTGATAAAACATTACAGATAGAAGAAAGTGACCGTTTAATATTTTACTTTGCCGGACATGGAATAGTCCCCGCAGATGGGCTAGAAAACAGAGATAATCTGGCAGGCTATCTTGTTCCCCAGGATGCCAGAGGAGATATTCTTCTGCAAAAGCAAATAGAAATTAACAAAATTCTCCTGCCTATGCCAGACTTGCATAATGCCCTTGTAGAACTGCCTTGCCGTCATTTACTAGTTATACTAGATTGCTGTTTTGCTGGGGCATTTAGGTCAAGCTTGTATCGAGAAATTCTCCCGGCACGAAAAGTCTATAAACAACGGTACGATCGCTTTATTAGAGATAGAGCATGGCAAGCGATCGCATCTGCGGCTCATGACCAAAAGGCGATCGATTATCTCGGTTGTTTCGGACAAAGAGGAACTACAGAAGATAACAAACACTCACCCTTTGCTGAAGCTTTATTTGCGGGTTTGCGCGGTGCTGCGGACACAATAGGAACAGGTGATGGTATCATCACAGCTACTGAACTTTATTGCTATGTGCGCGATCAAGTTGAAGAACTCACCGACGAACTTGACAAACGCCAAACTCCCGGCTTGTTTCCCCTAAAAAAGCATGACAAAGGCGAGTATATCTTTTTACTACCCAATTTTGAGCAAAACAAGTTAGAAGATGCACCAGCACTCAACGAAGAAAACAACCCTTATCGGGGTTTAAAAAGCTATGAAGAACAGCATTCTCAGTTGTTTTTTGGCAGAGATGAACTAATCAAGCAACTATATGAACGTGTTCTTCACCCTAAAAACCCACTAACTGTAGTTTTAGGAGTTTCCGGTTCTGGCAAATCTAGTTTAGTCAAAGCTGGGTTAATCCCTTATATAAAGGCTAACCATAACGAAGATTGGTACATTATACCTACATTCCGTCCTGGTGAATCTCCCTTCGCCACACTGGCTGAGGTAATAGCAATCAATACTAAAGTTAGTGAAAGTAAAATAGAGGTAATTAAGTCTCTCAGCCAGACGCTCATACAAGCACCCAGGCAATTTATTGAAATTGTAGCCAATGGCAGACAAATTGCTACAAATGCAAAGCTTTTATTGGTGATTGACCAATTTGAAGAACTAATTACCATCTGCAAGCAACAAGAGCGAGAGCAGTTCTTAAATTTCCTAGCAGAAGTATTAGAGGCAAATGCTCAAAGGTTGCACATAATCATTACCTTGCGCTCCGACTTTGAACCACGTTTTTTAGATTCTGCACTCAAACCCTATTGGAGTGGCGATCGCTTTCCAGTACGAGCCATGAGGTCTGATGAATTACGGCAGGCCATTGAAAGACCAGCTAACGAAAAAATGTTGGATTTCGACCCGCCAAATCTAGTTGACCTGTTGATTGACGAAGTAGGGCAAATGCCAGGCTCGCTATCACTGTTATCTTTTACTTTAAGTGAACTTTATACTAAATGTATTGAGCGAGAAAGTAGAACTTTAACTCAGGTAGATTATCAGGAGTTAGGCGGAGTTGCTGGTTCCTTAACACATCGAGCAACGGAAATACATAACAAACTGGACAAAGCCCAGCAACTCACCATGCAAAGGGTGATGCTGCGGATGGTAACAATTGAAGGCGGGGAGTCAGCACGGCGACGAGTGCCTTTATCTGAATTGATATATATACATGATGTAGAAAATGAGCGAGTAGAGGAAATTTGTCAACGCCTAGACAAAGCGCGTTTAATTGTAGGTGGACAAGAACCTGGGGGTGAACCCTATGTAGAACCAGCCCATGATGCTTTGGTGAAAGGATGGGCGAGGTTAAAGGAATGGATCGATAACGAATTAGATGAATTCGTACTAAGGCAGCGTTTGACTGCTGCTACCAATGATTGGATAAAAAATCCTCAAGATAGCAGTCTTCTATTACCTAATGGCGATCGTCTCAACCAGCTTGAAAAAATTCTTAGATCGGAGAAAAGCTGGTTTAACCAGCAAGAGGCAGAGTTTGTTGAACGGAGTATCCAGCAAAAAAGAGAGCAAGAAAGACAAAATTTAGAAAAAGATATAGAACTTAAAATTAAAGAATCCCAAAGACTCTTTACTGCAAATGATAGGCTTGATGCAATAGATAACATGATCGAAGCAGGGCATCTCCTGCAAAAAAATAATCTAAGAATCGCTAAGGATAAAGAACTTTATTTTATGATCATATTTAACTATTTTTTGAGCGAAACAAGGGAAATTAATAGCATTAATATAAGAGATAAAGTTAATAACTTTAGTTGCAATAAAGAGGCTCAAGTCATTGCTACAGTATCTGGTGAAACAAATAAAACAATTAGTTTATATAATTTGCAGGAAAAGCGAATAGATTCAAAAGAAAATAAAGAGCAAATTTTTGATTTGGCTTTTAGTGCAGATGGCAAAACTCTTGTTGCTGGTGGAGAAGGGGGATTAGTTAAGTTCTACAACAATGATTTTAATACATGGCATTCTCTTGATAACGTTCTAGATAATGTTAAAAAACATATGGGCATAGTTGAGAGCGTAACTTTTAGTTTAGATAACAATATTTTAGTTTCTGCTGGCAGTGATAAAAAAATAATCTTTTGGGTGGGTAAAAGCTTTGCACCAACGATATTAATTGAACATAACTATCCTGTGAAACAGGTGGTTTTCAACCCAAAAGATAACATAATTGCTTTTACTCAGTATTCTTTAGATAATAAGGTGCCAAAAGATATAATAAATATTATAGAATATCAAATTTCTTCTGAAGGAATTTATCAAATTTACCCAGGAAATATCCAATCTTTAAATAGTCGCAAAGGCGGGTATTTTGGTTTGAAACGACTACTTTCCGGGAAGTACTCAGATAATAAATACCCACCAATTTATACAGGTCTAGTTGAAGGTATTACAGCAATTGACTTTAGCCCTGATGGTAAATTTCTAGTGGTAGGCGGCTGGAAAGGAGAACTTCAAATTTGGTCTATCAGTAAAGACAAAAAACATAAAATGTTAAAGGTTGGACAAGATGAAGAAGCTATAAGCTATGTCGCCTTCAGCCCCAATGGTAAGATTGTGGCATCATCTCATACTAATGGACTTATTAATCTTTGGGATACTTCAATGATTACCAGTGATTCTTATTTTGAACTACAAAAAATACAGAGTTTAGCAGGCCATAAAAAAGCCATTACTAAGATTTGCTTTACTTTAAATTTAAAGAACCCTCAATTGCTTTCTAGTAGCCATGATGGATCAGTTAAGATTTGGTCTTTGAGAGACATATTTGAGCCATATATGGGAAAAACTATTCGGAAAATTAGTTTTAGTGCGAATAATCAAATAATCACCACGGTAGATGAAATTGGAAATATGAGGTTTTGGAAATCTAACGGAGAAGCACTAAATATCCCTTTTGATAATAAGAGCGAAATTTGCAATACTCAATTGAGCAGATGTAATGAAATTGTTATGAATGTAACAAGTGTTGGTGAAGTTATGGTCAATTGGTACAACTTAAATGAAACAATAGTGGGTGCTTCCATTCAAAAACCGATAGACAGACCATTAACGCTCAATTTTAGTCCTAATGGAAATAGTTTTATAATAGCCAACGAAAATAATACCATAGGTCTTTGGGAAATAAATGTAGATACTAGAAATGTATCATTATTAGACATATTAAAAGAAGAACCACAAAAAATTAAAGCAATTACCTTTAATTCCACTGGTAGGTTTTTTGTTTTAGGTCGTAATGATGCTAATGGAGAAGTGAATCTTTGCAAAATAGAAGCTAATCAAGGCGTACAAGAAATCTCTAAAATCTCTAACGTAGGAGGTAGTATTGTCTGTTTGAGTTTAAACGATGATGCTGAAATGATTGGTGTGGTTATAAATTCAAAGACAGAGGGATATAAAATTAAACTTTACTGTCGTCTTAATGATAGCCTTATTGAGCGTTGGTGTTCAGTACCTACAAATAAAATTACTGCTTTAAAATTTTATGATGAAAGTAAAATAGTTGTTTCAATTGATGAAGCAGGTTGCATAGATATCTGGAACATAGAGCTTACAAAAGAGTTGTGCTTTGAAAAAACAGCCCTAAAGCAACAAGAACCAAAGTTTAAACACACGCTTAAAAAAAATGTGGAGGCTGCTACTTTCAGTTCAAATGGAGAAGAAATTGCTATAGCAATACGTTTAAATATGAGAGACGATAGCTACAGAATAATACAGACTTTAACTTTAAATCTAGACAACTTGGTCAAAGCTGCTATGGATCGGAAGGATTGCACAAGGGTTTGATTTTCTTTGTTTTTGGTATTTACCCTATGGCTTAAGCATTTTTCAGAAAATGCTGACACTCAGGGTCGTTAAGGTGTCTCGGCCTTGTGAAAAGTTGAGAACTGGGGTTTATAGTATCTTGTGAGTGCTTCGAGCCTTTCTTTCGTGATCATTGTGACAGGTTAGTTTCTCACTCATCAACTTTATAAACCTTTATAAACCCCAATCTCATAGTAATTAGATTTTGGTGGGGCTAATAGACTTCGGCGTGCGTGGTGTCCAGAGGACTGATCTCGTAATCGGTGGCCGGACAAATCTTACCCTTCAACAAATTCGTTCCAACGATTGGTATCGAGGTAGCAATATTGATCAATGTATTTCCAATATTGCCTAAGACTGTGGGCTGAGGAGTTACATTCTGCTTCGATGCCACCTCCGCCGATTTTTTTAGCCATTTGGCAATTTGAAGACTGTCCTTTTCCGCTATGCTAATCCCGCACACATCTCTAAGGAATTTCTGTATTTCTTCTTCATTATGTGTTAGCACATATTCCTTGAATTCTAGCACTTTTGCAGATCGTACTTCCTGCGGGTCAGAGTTTTTTGGCCCGTATGAGAATAAGTTATCAATTACAGCATCAACATTTTGGTTTGCTTTATTTCTAATCTGTGTTTCTACAGCATTAAGGAAGACGGGATTTTTAAACTCTGGGATGTCGCTATGTACCTTCGTCCCGTGATCAATCATATTTCTTGTAAGTGTCGCAAACTCTTGCTCATTACCATGAACTATATCTTTAAATGGTGATTTTCTCACAGCCAATCCTACTTCTTGGACAAGGGTTTCACCAAAATTAGATGTTATGGAACCAAAAATGTTGATACGAGGAAGCCCTGCTGCCACCTGTATGGTACGGGGTACTTGTTCTGACTGTAACCATGATACTTGAGTGCTACGTGCAGGTTGATGGGGAATTTTACAGGGTAATGGATGTGTATTGCCGTTGTGGGCAGATGTGTAGAACCTTCTGTTACCATCAAACGCTGGGGTAAGGTTAGTCGGTTCTTGCAGATTGACGCTGGCTTGCCACCCTCCGCTATAGTCATCAGACATTTGTCGCTTACTACAGGCAGGAAGATAGGCATATCGAGTATATGCCTCTGTTTCCCCTACTTTATGGAGAAATATCAACACCTCTGATCGTGTATCGTTGATAAGTGTCAGCGTGCCGTCCGTACGTGAGTCGCTTACTGTTCGTTGTGCCGCTTGTGCCGATGTCCCGACAATTATTCCAGCTGTAATACAACCCATAGCGATCACAGTAGGCTTCACTGCTTTAAGTGCTTGGAGCTTTGTACTACTAAAAGTGATGAGCTTAAAGGATAAATTTAATTTTTTGTATTGAATAGCAACTTGAGTATCAGTTAAGACTTTCATAAGAACTACAACCTTATAAGGTACAAAAGAAGACCAAAATTATCTAACGCAATCTTCAATAGAATTGCGCTTAGATATTTGAAAACTAGAAAAACTTAATACATTTATTAGTAGCGTTGCATAAATGTATAATGAATCGGCACTTGAAAGAATTAATCATCCGTTTCAAATTGGGCGAAATCATCCGATAATTCAGAAACGCTTTATTTAGTTTTCATAGTTATTGTCAAGTCATAATGAGTTGTCAAACAAAGGCAATGCAAATTACCTTACTAATTGGAGCCATATTGCAAACTTATAGCGAGAGAATAGTTAACCACAACAAAACCTCTGCAATTTCATAGCAGAAAGACTATGGTTAAACAAAACAAACTTTTCAATGCCACTTAATCTAGCACTGTAACCATACTAAATATGTTTAGCTTTGTGAGCTTTACTCGTACAAATCTTCAGAACAGCATTGAATAGTATATTAGCAGGATCAGTAGATTTACGATAGTAGGTTATCTAAAGAAAATCAAAAATTTTTCCTAAAAAAGACATCTTTTCTTAAAAAAGTTAATTTTAGGTTCAAGGGCAACTTCTAGCTTATTTTTACTTCTGAAAGAGAGAAATATATGTTTAAAGTTTTTATTTTATAAGTATTTTCAACTGCTTACAAGTATCACATTCTTCTTCCAGCAAAATCCAACATATGCAATGATTAGCAGTTCCCATAAGGTTTATACGAATTATTCAGTTGCCCCTACAGTATCAGCACATTCAGCAGCACCGCTATCTGCCACGCCAGCAGTTCATTCACTTCAGTAACTGATCTGTGCCATAGTTCATTCGTAGACAGATCGATGCAACCCACTGCAAACATTAGCCCGCTTGCGATCGCCACCTGTAAAACCAACTTCAGTTGCAAAACGGCTTGGTGCTTCAGAGTGTGGGCATTAGGTGTGCCTGCGATCACTGTTTGCAGAACTTTGGGTCTTGTTGTTTGACCCTGTATACCTAATTAGAGCATTACTAAACTTTGCAGATATTTATCAGAAAATTGAGGAATTCAGCCATACTTGCGATTGCTTTTAAACAAACTTGAGGCTCTTTCAAAACTAACTTTCTTGGGTATGGCAAACGAGCAACCACTACTCTAGCCATCGCTTACCTACATTGACGTAAACTATGGTAGACATTTAAAATGAGATTGTCAACCGTGGTAGGCAGTAAGGAAATCCAAATAATGGCCGTAGATATTGACGATGTGGCTTACGTCCGGTGGAATTCCGAAAAAATTGCCACAGTCAAAGCTGCAATGCAACAACATAATAATATGTCTGTAAGAGAGTTAGCGCAAGCTTTACAGACAATGAATATTTCCTGTAGTCATCAAAATCTTAGTAAGCTTTTAAACGGTAAATACTCAATTATTTCTTTAGAAATAGCTCGTGGTATTAGTGAAACTTTATCTATACCCGTCAAAGAACTAGTAAAAATTTATGCTTTTTCTGTCTACAATGGTTGACCGTGGCAACCAAGGTAGACTAATATATTAATTGTGAAGCAAGAGAAGAATTACTAATAACGGAAAAACGCTCAATCCTGAAAATTTCGACAACAAAAGTGGCTGCTTAAACTCTCTCTTCACAATTTACGCTTCTAGCCACTGGCTTTGAGCAAGAAATATAAAGCTACGCTTAATCTGATTGAGAACGTTGTGCTAAACCACAACATTTATCTAAACACAAACACAAAAGCAAAAGACGACCGCCCTAGTCTCGCAAACTCAGAGATCGCCTTTTGTTCCACATATTCATGGAGATTCCCATCATGCCACATACAACCCCCGCCCAGCAACCGCCCGTCCGTTGCGCTCTACCGCACCTCAAAAGAATTGCTGCCCCCGACGAACAAGCGATTGCTCAAGAAGAACTGAACGGGTATGTTGCGGAGCCAGCTGAAGAGATTGCACCGGAAGAATTGAGAGTAGTTGATATATCTTTCTTCGACAAAGAATATTACGCAGGCGACAAGCTGATTGCCACCGTAACCCACGATGACGACGATTTTGTGACTCAACGATGGGTAGTCATGGTGAACAACGCAGAAGAATTTCGTGCAGCTACCCCAATGATGTGCGATCGCTACATTCGCATACATTACAAAGACGGCTCATTACCAGTGCAAGAACAGACCGTCACAGACAAACCCTGCACCACTGGCAATGAAATTATGGTACAGATTGCCACTGAATGCGACAAATATGGTTTGGAACTGCTTGATGATGGCGTTTATAAGGATGACAAGAAATTAGGCGAAGTCGGGTTTACAGACGGTCATTGGTGGTTCATCCGGGCTGTTTCAGAAGGGCAGAAGGTAGCGTGTGATTCGGTGGATGAAGCCATGCAAATGCTGTTGGTGGCTGAAGTTTTGGATTGGGATGAATTGTTAAACAGACCATTTGACCAACTCAGTCAACAGGAATGGCGGCTTTTGATGGAATTTGAGCCAGTGCGGGAATTAGTTGCGGCGTAAGCAAAAAGTCAATTCAAAATGCAAAATTCAAAATTCAAAATTAATTTTGCACTTTGAATTTTGAATTTTGAATTCAAGAATCCCTTCAACCATCAACAAATCTATGCAACCCACCATCAGCATTCCAACCGGCTGGGAATACCCCAGATTCACCTTCGGTCAACGGACTCAGCAGGGCATAGTCATCGGTTTAGAGTACAAACCTGCTGGAACACAATTAGCCCATGAATACGGTAATTCTTGGCGGTATACAGTACTGCCCGACAAACATTCAGATGAAGTCCGCCATTACTCTGAAGACCAAATTCAAACGCTTTCTGTCGCAGAGATACAACAGCAATTGCAAGCAGAAATTGAAGAACATCAACAGCAAATCAAAGCAATTCAAGAGCAACTGGCAGCAATCGGAGGTTCTGAGGATGCCTAAAGTTTTCGATCCTTACGTTGAAAGAACTGCTGCTAGATTATTGCGATCGCTGCGTGGTTCTGGTGGTTCTATACCTCTACATCGTGTTCAGTTTTCACAAGCGATTATTCAGTATTTGTTGGACAAGAAACAGGCACAAATCAAGAATACCGGACATGGATTTGTACTGTCAGTTATTAAGCAGTTTTAGTTTCAGATAGAAGGAGCAAAATCAATGGATTTACCAGATTTATTGCTATTAGTTGAATCTGCCAAATATCTGATATCTCAGATTGAACTACATCCCGATTACCAAGCACTTGATTATCAGCCAGACTTAACTATAGGTGATGCTCAAACAGCACTTTCATATTTGAAATGCGAACTAGAAACCAATCAACAGCCTTCAGTTGTATTCGAGAGTGTTGATTAGGAAATAGCAATCGCTTGAATGAGTGCTTATGTTGGGGCGATTGCTAATCAAATTTTAGAGAGTTATTTATGACTGAAAAAATCACAGATTTAGAAAGATGCTGGTATTTATCCCCATCTTGGGGGTTCAAAATCTATCACATAGAAGCCAAATTATTTGAGCGCGTTTACCTGAAGACTAACAGAAAGTTTGGTCACTGCTGCGGAGTGAAATGGTTGTATGACAACTGGATTTATTCAATTGATACTGGCTCAGAAGTCCTACACGCCACCAAGCACCAAATCATTGCAACAGGGCGGCAAATTAACACCAACTTCCAGCCTGAATTTGCGTTAGGGGATAGAGTTCTGCTCCGTTCACTCGGATATGGGAAGAAACAGCGTTTGGTGTTGGGGATTCAGCTTGTAGATGGTGCTTGGTTTTATTTGATTGAATTTTCATCCCCTAGTCTTGACCATACCAACAATAAACCAAATCGTTTTTACTTAATTGCTGAAAAGGATTTGGTTAAGGTCAATGTTTAATAAAGCGATTGCTAGTGCAACCGCTACACAAAAACACTCCTTATCTTGAGGATAACAAACATGATAGTCACAGTTCAAATAACTCAACAAGTATTCACGGAGACTCTCGTTAATCTTCCAGACGGATTAACACAAGCAGCAATAAAACAACAGGTTTTTAACTTATATAACAGTGGGCAATTGGCACTTGTGATGGATAACTTTCACGTTGTTTTTGAAGAAATAAACGCCCAAATTTTGACTGCTGAAACTAGTGAATTGTCACAGGTCTAAATGAAAGCGATCTCTTGCCAAAGAGTGCTAGTGATCGCCTGATGGCATTCAATTAATAGGGTAACAGTCTTCTATTACACAGCTTCAGTCATGCCATCGCAATCATACCGAAAAAACAACCACACCTAACATTCTTCAACTGCAAATTGATATGACTCACACACAAATCGAAATTGCCCAAATCATTGAGCAGATTAAACAAGAGATTTCTGTTGACTCAACTGGCAGAGGTAAGGCCAGTATTCGCGCCACAGCAAGATTAGCTGGAGTTGATGCAACTGGATTAGCCAGAAGTCTCAAAACAGCCGTGGACAATTCCGGCTCTAAATTAGTTGAAAAGCTTATCCGTAAAGGATTTGAAGGCGTAGATGTTTTAACTTGGTCGCAGTCTGGTATCCCTGATGTCGCTGTTGCCACAATACTACATTATTACGGTTACGAAGCCGGGAAAAGATGTAGCCAACAAGCAAGACTCGCCTGTGAAGCGTTTGAAAGTGTGGGCGTTCGTGCCTGGATGCAAGATATCACAGGCTGGACAAAACCTGCACCTTCCCATGAAACCACCATGACCCAAATCCAGTTACTCGCTGCGATCGCCCAACAGATGGCAGAACAAGAACAACGTTTAATTCAACAGCAACAACAGCAAGCCGAAATTTTAGAAAGGCTCAAAGCCGTCGAAGTTGAGCAAGACAGAGTAAATACTCCCTCCGGTCACAAGTACAGTATCGTTGGTTTCGCTAATCTCCAAGGATTAGAAATCTCAGCCAAAGAAGCGAGTGCAAAGGGAAAGAAGGCCAGTGCTTTGTGCCGTAAACAAAACATCGAAATTGAACGCATTCATGACCCCAGGTTTGGCAGAGTTGGCTTGTATCCCGAAAGTGTGTTGATTGAGGTTTTCTCTAGTGGTCAAAACTAGTACGTTACCCAACAGCAGCACTAAGGCAGGCTGGGGCTTTCTCTAATAAGAAGACGATGCGGCTGGTCAAAAAGTAAAAAGCAACCGTACACAAAAGCGCCACGATTGCAGGAGGAAAATAGGTTGTTTATTTATACACAATTGCTCACAAAATTCCGCATTCTTTTCAAAACTTAAAACAACTCTTTGAACACAAGGTTGCAAGCACCCAAACTCTTTGATTCATCAGGAGAATTTCAAATGCTCAGTATTCCAGAAATCATTAGCCAGTTTGAAAAAGTAAAGAGCGATCTCACTCCTTCGTAAAGTGAAATCGCCGTCCGATTGTCTCAGTGATGAATGTTAATTCTATTGTATCAGTTTTCGCTTTTATCTCCTGAAATTTACCACCCAAATTCTCCGCAACATAACCCACTACATCAATTCAATTCAATCCAAATATGCAACAACTCAATTTATTTCCCGAATCCACCCCAACCCTACCAGTCACCTATTACCCAGAATTTCTAACCACTCAAGAAGCCAATCAACTCTATCAACACTGTTTGGGTCTGCAATGGCAGCAAAATCAGATCAGAATGCTGGGAAAAACTACAAATGTTCCTCGCTTGGAATGTCTGTACGGTGACAAAGGCTGTAACTACTACTATTCCAAGAGTGTACTGCTCCGTCCTTTACCCTGGACAGAAAAGCTTGCCGAATTGAGAGACAGAATCATCGCATTCACTGGCTACAGCTTTCGTATAGTCATCGGAAATCAGTACCGGACAGGCTCGGACTCTATCGCATGGCATTCGGACAATGACTCATCTATGGGACTTGACCCCGCGATCGCATCAATCAGTTTGGGTGCTGTTCGCAAGTTTCAGATCAAGCCCATCGGTGGCCGTCCTACTGACTTCTGGTTGGAACACGGTAG